>NZ_JAQIBU010000131.1 GCF_027858935.1 Oleiagrimonas sp.
TGGCTTTCGATCCGCGCCTGATCTGGGATACTGCAGCCGTTGCCAGGAAGCACGCCGATGACTGAACGCGAAACCCCCGCCTCCGGACAGCTGCCCAAGCCGACCGTGGCGAGCCGGAGACGCTGGCAGGTGCCGTTGATCTGGCTGGTACCCGTGGTCGCCGCGGTGATTGGTCTGTCGCTGGTGGTGCATGCGTACCTTTCGGCCGGGCCGACGATCACCATCAGCTTCAAGACCGCCGAAGGCATCGAGTCGGGAAAGACCCAGGTCAAGTACAAGAACGTGGTCATCGGCAAGGTCCAGGACGTGCTTCTGAGCGACGACCGCAGCACCGTGCTGGTCAAGGTCAACCTGGACAAGAAGTACGCCAGCTTTGCCACGGCGGGTAGCCGCTTCTGGGTGGTGCGACCGCGGGTCGGACTTGGCGGAGTTTCCGGTCTCAATACGCTTTTCTCGGGCGCCTACATCGGTGCCGATACCGGCAAGAACCACAAGCAAAGCAGCCACTTCAAAGGTCTGGAGAAGCCGCCACCGCTGACCCATGGCGAGCCCGGAAGCGCATACACACTGACCAGTGACGCCCTGGGCTCGCTGGATATCGGCTCGCCGGTTTATTTTCGGCGGATCCAGGTGGGTCGGGTCGTCAGTTACCGGCTGGATGATGACGGCAAGCAGGTACGGATCAACGTGTTCATCGAAGCACCGTATGATCGTTACGTGACCAGTGATTCACGTTTCTGGAATGCCAGCGGCCTGAACATCTCCGTTGATGCCGGAGGGGTGAAGGTCAACACCGAGTCCCTGGCCTCGGTGGTCGCCGGAGGACTGGCCTTCCAGTCACCCGAAGCCGACAAGCCAGCGCCGCACGCATCGGCCGGGGCGCATTTTGCATTGTTCGATAATCGCGCCCAGGCGATGAAACCGCCCGATGGCGTGCCGGTCGATGTGCACATGCATTTCAACCATTCCGTGCGCGGGCTGAGCGTCGGCGCGCCCGTGGACTTCATGGGCATCACGTTGGGCAATGTGCGGCATATTGGTGCCGAGTACGTGCCTGAACAAAAGCGGTTCGCAGTGGACGTGACCGCCAGGCTCTATCCCCGGCGCCTGGGCAAGGCCAGCACCCAGTTTGCAAAGCGCATTGGCGATCCGTACCTGAAGAACCCCGGACTGGGCCTTGCCGTGCTGGTCAAGCACGGCTTGCGTGCCCAGATGCGCAGCGGCAACCTGTTGACCGGGCAGCTCTTCATCGCCCTGGATTTCTTTCCCAACCAGCCGCACAAGACCATCGATCCCAAGCACCGCCCCCTCGAGGTCCCGACCGTGTCGGGCGGCTTCGACAAGCTGCAGGAGCAGGTCGCGCATATCGCCGATCGTATGGACAAGGTGCCGTTCGACCGCATCGGCAAAAACCTGAACAAAAGTCTTGAGGGCATCAATCACTTGCTGCGGCAGTTCAACGGCACATTGGCACCGAAGACCGGCGCCACGCTGGATCAGGCGCAGCGTACGTTGAAGTCCCTGGACGGCAGCCTATCGGCCGATTCCCCGCTGCAGCAGAACCTCGGCCAGACCCTCATCGAGGTGAAACGAGCCGCGCGTTCGCTGCGGGTTTTCACCGATTACCTCAGCCGGCATCCGGAAGCCTTTCTGCGCGGCAGGCAGAATCATGGTCCGGCGCCCGTTCCCGACACCAAGTCCAGCCCGGCAGGTAAGGCGAAACCACAAACCGGCATGCACCAGGGGACTCCGCCATGAAGCGCAATTTTCGCTACCGGATCGGGCTGGGCCTGTGCCTGCTGCTCGCTGCTTGCAGCTCGGCGCCGATGCGCTTCTATACCCTGGTGCCGCAGGGTGCTGCGCCGGTGCACACCTCGTCCGGCGTGGCATATCGTTTTGCCCTGCTGCCGGTGACGATCCCCGCCGCGATCGACCAGCCTCAATTGGTGATCCGGCAGAGCGATGACCGCATGGCCGTGCTCGACGGGGAGCGTTGGATTGCACCGGTCGACGACCAGATCCGCAGCGCGGTATCGGACCAGTTGCAGCGACGCCTGGACACGGCGGACGTGTATGGATTGCCGAACACCGGAGCCATGCCGGTCTACCGCATCAAATTGGACGTGCAGCGCTTCGAGTCCGTACCCGGACAGTATGCGTCGATCGCGGCCGGCTGGAGCGTGCGCAGTCCGGGCGGCACGCGGGTGCTGGCCTGTACCAGTCGCATCCGGGAACCGGTCGACACAACGGGCTATGGCGCGCTGGTGCGAGGTCATCAGCGAGCATTGCAGGTCTTGGCGGACCACATCGCCACGACCGTGCAGCAGCTGGCGCAGGGTGGACATGCAGACTGTCCTGCGCCTTGAACGGACCCTGGCGGGGATGTGCAGTCCCTGCCAGGCTGGTCCTGTTCCGGCGTGGACGCAGCCCCGGCGACCTCGTGAAACACGGCTGCGGATCCTGACAGGTGAGGATCTGCAACAGCTGTAGCCGGGTAAAGCCGATCACTGCAACGCCGCGTTCGGTGTTTCCCTTTTTCAGTCTGCACGCACCCAAAGGGGCGAAAACAGTCTGACGGCAAGCCGACGGCGGACCAGGCCGCCAGGTGACGGCAATGCCCAGGCTTGGCGGTCCATGGGCGCTGCGGTACGCTGAGCGGCCATGCGGAATGTCCGCTGCGGCCTGCATCCCCCCCCCAAAGACTCAACGGTATGTCCGAGACTTACGATCCCAAGGCGGTGGAAGCCGCCGCCCAGAACTTCTGGAGCGCTACACGCGCCTTCGAGGTGCGCGAGGAACCCGACAAGCCGAAGTTCTATTGCCTGTCCATGTTCATGTACCCAAGCGGGGCACTGCACATGGGGCATGTGCGCAACTACACCATCGGCGACGTGATCAGTCGTTACCAACGCATGCAGGGCAAGAATGTGCTGCAGCCGATGGGTTGGGATGCTTTCGGTCTGCCGGCCGAAAATGCGGCGATCAAGAACAGCACCGCGCCGGCGAAGTGGACGCGCGCCAACATCAAGCACATGAAGGGTCAGCTCAGGCGGATGGGCTTCGCGTATGACTGGTCGCGCGAATTCGCCACTTGCGATCCGGATTATTACGTGCACGAGCAGCGCATGTTCACACGCCTGTTCCAGAAGGGCATGGCCTACCGCAAGAACTCGGTGGTCAACTGGGATCCGGTGGACCAGACCGTGCTTGCCAACGAACAGGTGATTGACGGCCGCGGCTGGCGCACGGGTGCGGTGGTGGAAAAACGCGAGATCCCGCAGTGGTTTCTCAAGATCACCGACTATGCCCCGCAATTGCTGGAAGGACTGGATGCGATGCCGGGCTGGCCGGATGCGGTCAAGATCATGCAGCGCAACTGGATCGGGCGCTCCGAGGGCCTGGAGATCCGCTTCGACGTCGCCGACGGCGATGAATCGGTCAGCGTGTTCACCACGCGACCGGACACGCTGATGGGTGCGACCTATGTCGCCGTCGCCGCCGAGCATCCGCTGGCACAGCGCGCGGCCAGGAACCATCCGAAAGTGGCCGAGTTCGTCGAGGAATGCCGTCGCGGCGGGACCGCCGAGGCCGACCTGGAGACCCAGGTCAAGCGCGGCATGGATACCCGCCTGGAAGTGGTGCATCCGCTCAGCGGGGAGAAGCTTCCGGTCTGGGTCGCCAACTTCGTGCTGATGGGCTACGGCACCGGTGCGGTGATGGCCGTGCCCGGTCATGACGAGCGCGACCACGAGTTTGCCCTGCAGTACGGCCTGCCCATCCGCAT
>NZ_JAQIBU010000232.1 GCF_027858935.1 Oleiagrimonas sp.
GAGCTGCGCAAGCGCATGTTCAAGGGTACGCCCTACCAGCACACGGGCCTGGGCACACGGCCGTCCTTCGACAAGACCACGGCGGCTGCGCTGAAGAAGTTCCACGACACCTGGTATGCCCCCAACAACGCCATCCTGGTGATTGCCGGGGATGTCGATCCGAAGTCGGCCCTGAAAGAGGTCAAGTCGCTGTTCAGTTCCATTCCAAGGAAATCCCTGCCTAAGCGACCGGCCTTCAAGATGCAGCCGGTGCAGGCACATACGGTGAAGCTGCCGACCGACTTTCCCTATGGCCTGACCTTGATCACGTACCGGATGCCCGGTCTGCTTGACAAGGACTACGCTACCGCGCTGGTGCTGTCCCAGGCCATGGCGTCAAAGCGCGGCCAATTGTTCGCGATGGGGCTGACAGGCAAGGCGCTGTATGGCGGCTTCAGTGGCAATTTCCTGCCGCATGGCGGGTTCGCTTTCGCCGAAGGCGTCTTTCCCCGTGGCGGCAATGCGGACGGCGTGTTGCAAACCATGCAGGGCATCCTCGCCCAGACGGCGTCCAAGGGGGTTCCTGCGGCACTGGTCAGTGCGGCCAAGAGCAAGGCCATTGCCGATCTGGAGTACCAGAAGAATTCGGTCAGCGGTCTGGCCAATGCCTGGTCCCGGGCGTTGGCCTTCCAGGGAGCGAACTCCCCCGATGACGTGAAGGCGGCCATCGAGGCGGTCACGCCGGAGCAGGTCAATGCGCTGGCCAAACGGGTATTCAATCCCAAGCACGCCATTACCGCCGTGCTGACACCGGAATCGTCAGGCAAGCCCGCCTCGAGCAAAGGCTTTGGTGGGGCCGAGAGTTTTGGCGGCAAGCCCAATGGCCCGGTGGTGTTGCCCGACTGGGCCAGGAACGCCTTCAGCAAGCTGGAGATTCCGCGTTCGGCGATCCATCCGCAATCGTTCACGCTGGCCAACGGATTGCGCGTGATCGTGCAGCCCGAACATGTCAGCAAGACGGTGGAGGTGTTCGGTCAGATCAAGACCAACCAGGACCTGCAGGCCGGCAAGGGCAAGGAAGGCGTGGCTGGCGTGCTGGGCGACCTGTTCAATTTCGGCACCACCGGCATGAACCGTTTGCAGTTCCAGGCCGCGCTGGATGCCATCAGCGCGCATGAAAGCGCGGGCTCCAGTTTTTCGCTGGCGGTACCGGTAGCCCATTTCGACAAGGGCATGCAACTGCTTGCCGCCAACGAGCTGCATCCGGCGCTTCCGCAACGTGCCTTCATGATCATGCAGCATCGTCAGGCCGCACAGACGGCCGGCATGCTGCAGACACCGGATTTCCTCAACAGCATGCATTTGGACAAGGCCCTGTTGCCGGCGAACGATCCCGAGTTGCGCTACGCCACGCCCAAGTCGATCCAGTCGCTGTCCATGGGTGACGTCAAGGACTACTACGCCAAGACCTTCCGCCCCGACATGACCAATATCGTGGTAATCGGTGACGTCACGCCGGCTCAGGCACGCAAGGTCGTGGAGTCCAATTTCGGGGGCTGGAAAGCCACCGGACCCAAGCCGGATATCGACTACCCGTCGGTGCCGCTGGATGCCAAGACTGCGCAATTCAACACGCCGGACAAAACGGCTTCGCAGGATTCGGTCACCATGGCGCAGCAGGTCGACGTGACCGACAAGAGCACCAACCGCTATGCACTGAACGCGGGCAACATGGTGCTCAGTGGCGGTTTCTATGCCGCACGCCTGACCCGTGACCTGCGCGAAAAGCGCGGTCTGGTCTACACCGTGTCCAGCGGGTTCTCGCTGGATGCGCATCGCGGACGCTTCCAGGTCAGCTATGGCTGTGATCCGGATAAGGTGGCCGAGGCACACGATCTGGTGGTGCGTGATCTCAAGCAGATGCAGCAATCGCCGGTCAGTGCCGAAGAGCTGCATCGGGCCAAGGGCATGCTGCTGCGTCAGATTCCACTGGGCGAGTCCAGTTTCGGAAGTATTGCCGGTTTGCTGCTTGAGCTCTCCAGGCAGGGCAAGCCGCTGGACGAGATGACGATCGCAGCGAAGCACTACATGGACTTGACGGCTCCGGAAATCCAGGCCAGCTTCCGCAAGTATGTGCGGCCGGACGACTTTGTCACGGCGGTCAAGGG
>NZ_JAQIBU010000266.1 GCF_027858935.1 Oleiagrimonas sp.
GTATCGGTGGCGGATGCGGACAAGGCCACGCCGCATTTCAGCTGGAAGCAGTTCTTCAAGGCCCAGGGCGTGACCGTCGACAAGGGCTTTTCGCTCTCGCAGCCCAAATTCTTCAAGGAATTCGACCACCTGCTGGCGAAGGCGCCCCTGTCGCAATGGAAGGCCTACCTCGAGTTCCACACCATTTCCGGGGCCGCACCGTATTTGTCCAAGGACTTCGACGACGCCCGTTTCGATTTCTACGGCACGACCCTGAACGGCCAGCCTCAGCAGCGACCGCAGTGGAAACGCTCCCTGGGCGCGGTCAACTCCGCCATGGGCCAGGCCCTTGGCCAGCTGTATGTGGCCAAGTACTTCCCGCCGGAAGACAAGGTCCGGGCCAAGCAACTGGTGCACAACGTGCGCGAAGCGCTCAAGCAGCGCATCCAGAATCTGGCCTGGATGAGCCCGGAAACGAAGAAGAAGGCACTGGAGAAGTGGTCCAAGTTCCTGCCCAAGATCGGCTATCCGGATCAGTGGCGCAGCTGGCAGGGCCTGAAAATCGTGCCGGACAACTTTTACGCCAACATGCAGGCCGCCGACAAGTTCAACTATGACTACGACCTGGCCAAGATCGGCAAGCCCACCGATCGGCATGACTGGGGCATGACGCCGCAGACGGTCAATGCGTACTACGACCCGACCAACAACACCATCAACTTCCCGGCTGCCATCCTGCAACCGCCGTTCTTCTATGCCCATGGCGACGACGCCATCAACTACGGCGGCATCGGTGCGGTGATTGGCCATGAGTCCAGCCACGGCTTCGACGACCAGGGCAGCCAGTTCGACGGTAACGGCAACCTCAAAAACTGGTGGACCAAGACTGATCGCAAGAAATTCGACGCGCGTACCGAAAAGCTGGTCAAGCAGTTCAACGCCTATGTGCCGCTGGCCGACCATCCAGACCTGCACGTCAACGGCAAGCTGACCCTGGGCGAGAACATCGCCGACCTGGGCGGCCTCAACATCGCCTATGACGCCCTGCAGACGGCCCTCAAGAATCACCCGGCTGAAGCCAAGGAAAAGATCAACGGCTACACCGAAGACCAGCGCTTCTTCATGAACTGGGCACGCGTATGGCGTGGTGAAACCCGCGAAAAGGCGGCCATGGTGCGGCTGAACTCCGATCCGCATTCACCGGACAAGTTCCGTGCCATCGGCGCGCCGTCGAACATGCCAGCCTTCGCCCAGGCCTTCCAGTGCAAGCCGGGGGACAAGATGGTGCGTCCGGCCGACAAGCGAGTGAATATCTGGTAACACCAGCATCCGCCCCGGACCGTTTCCGGGGCGCCTTCTTCGGGCGTCGCGCGCAAGTGCGACGCCTTTTTCTTGGCCGCATGCATGTGCTTTCAAATGCACGCGCTTTTATCCGCGCCCTCATGGGGGGATAATTACTGGTTTCCCCGAGCTCTCCTTCGCTGATGTTCAAACCCGGTCAACGCTGGATTTCCACCGCCGAGCCCGAGCTGGGCCTGGGCACCGTGCTGCGCGTCGAGGGGCGCAGTGTGCAGATGCTGTTCACCAAGGCCGATGTGCTTCGTCCCTATGCACAGGACTCGGCGCCGCTGGTACGCGCGGAATTCAGGGTCGGGCAACGCGTGGCCGGAAAGGGCTTCGCCTTCGTGGTCGAGCGAATCGAGGAGCAGGAGGGCCTGCTGGTCTACCGCGGCGAAGGACGGGAACTGCATGAAGGCCAACTGGACGATGAGCAGAGCATTTCGCAGGCCGACGAGCGCCTCACCGGTGGCCGGGTCGATCCGGTTGCGCAGTTTGAACTGCGCATGGAAGCACTGGAACGTCGTGCCGCTGCGCGGCGTTCCCCGGCGTGGGGCCTGAAGTCGGCGCGTATTGATCTGATCCCGCACCAGTTGCGCGTGGCCGGCGTGGCCACCGCGCGCGCCGCGCCACGCGTCCTGCTCGCTGACGAGGTCGGCCTGGGCAAGACCATCGAGGCCGGGATGATCCTCGCCCGCCAGATCGCCAGCGGCCGGGCCGACCGGGTCCTGGTGTTGCTGCCGGATGCCCTGGTCAACCAGTGGTTCGTGGAGCTGTTGCGGCGCTTCAACCTGGCCTTTGCGATCTTCGACGAGGAACGTTGCGAGGCCATCGAACAGGCCGACGACGGGCGCAATCCGTTCGAGGACGAGCAACTGGTCATCGCCGGTTTCAGCCTGCTCGATCCTTCGGAACGGCGCCGGGAACAACTGCTTGCAGCCGGCTGGGACATGCTGGTGGTGGATGAAGCGCATCACCTGGAGTGGTCCCCGCAACAGGCCAGTCCGCGCTACACCCTGGTTGAATCGCTGGCCGAAGTCACGCCCTCGGTCATCCTGCTGACGGCCACGCCGGAGCAGCTTGGTCGCAGCGGTCACTTTGCGCGACTGCGGTTGCTGGATCCGGCGCGCTACGGCGACCTGGACCGCTACCTGGAAGAGTCCACGCACTTCGTGGCGCTTTCACGCATTGCCGACAAGCTGCTGGACAAGACTATCCTGGATGAGGACGAGCGCTCCACCCTGGCCGCCCAGCTGAGCGGGGATGACGCAGCCCTGGCGGCATTGGCCGCCTATCCCGAAACCGACGACTCGGCCGATGCCCTGATCGATGCCCTGATCGATCGCCACGGGACCGGCCGTGTGATGTTCCGCAACCGCCGCGCCAGTGTCGGGGGTTTTCCCCGCCGCGTACCCGAACTGCAGATGATCGATGCCGCCAAGGTCAGCGAGGCCCGGCGTCAGGCGATGCTGGGCGAATTCCACGCCGACGTGCAGCAGCCACCCGCGGAGCTGGAACCGGACTACGGCGGCGATCCGCGCATCGACGCACTGGTCCAGCTGCTGGAAACGCACGCCCAGGACAAGTTCCTGCTGATCTGCCGCACCCGCGCCAAGGTGCTGGCCATTGAGGAGGCCCTGCGCACGCGAACGGGGACCGGCGTCGCCCGCTTTCACGAGGGCCTGAGCCTGCTGCAGCGCGACCGCAACGCGGCCTGGTTCGCGCAGGCCGACGGCGCGCGCCTGCTGCTGTGCTCGGAGATCGGCTCGGAAGGGCGCAACTTCCAGTTCGCGCATCGGCTGGTGCTGTGGGACCTTCCTTTGGATCCGGACCTGCTGGAACAGCGCATCGGTCGACTGGACCGTATCGGACAGAACCGCGACATCGTCATCCACATCCCGCTGGTCCGCGACAGTGCACAACATATGCTGGCGCGCTGGCATGACGAAGGCATCGACGGCCTGCGCAAAAGCCCAGCAGACGGGCGCGAGCTGCTGCGCCATTTCGGCACGACCCTGACCGAGCTGGCCCAGGCGCATGCCCGTGACGGCGGCGGGCGTGACCAGGAACTCGACGCACTGATTGCCGAGACCCAGGCCATGCACAAGGAGCTGGCCACAATGATGCAGGGCGGACGTGACCGCCTGCTGGAACTTGCCGCACAGCGCGCCCCGCAGGCCGAAGCTCTGGAACAGGCGCTGGGCGAGGCCGATGGCGACGCCGTGCGCGACACCTTCATCCAGCGGCTGCTGGAACACTTCGGCGTGCATATTGACGAGATCGATTTCGACAGTGTCATGCTGGACCCCGAGTACCTGACCACCGAATCCTTACCGGGCCTCGGTGACGGCCCACGGGCGGCCACCTTCAGCCGACGGGCGGCGCTTGTCCGCGAAGACCTGGCGCTGCTGCGGCCGGACCACCCGATGATTTCCGCTGCGATGGATCTGCTGCTGTCCTCGGAGAGCGGCAACGCCGCCTTCCTGATCGAAGGCAAGCTGCCCATGCGCAGCGTTTTGCTGCAGGCGGTGTTCGTGCTCGAATGTGTCGCCGACCAACGCCTGGACGCCGAACGTTTTCTGCCGCCCACCCCGCTGATGGCCACGGTCGACACCCGGCTCAACCCGCGTAACGGCTATGTCCCCTCGGCCGAAGCGCTGCAGCGCGCCAGCGACCGCAAGTCCGATATCGGCCGCTACCGCAAGTTCATCGCACAGCTGGTCCCTCCAATGCTGGAACGTGCCGAGGCCCTGGCCGGCGAAGAGGCCACCGAACGGTCTGCGCAAGCACTGCAAAGAGCACAACAGGAGCTGGGCGGCGAGCTGCAACGCCTGCGCGCGCTACGCGGCGTGAACCCGGCTGTACGCGAAGACGAGATCGAACACCTGGCTGCGGAACTGGCGGCACTGGAGAAGGCCCTTCCGGAAGCTCGCCTGCGCCTGGAAGCCGTGCGCTTCGTCGCCAGCCCGGATTTCCTGTCCCTGCGCTGATCCCCGCGCAACCCGGTGCGGATGTCGCAAGGACGCATCCGCGCAGACCCCGTCTCGCGCGCATTAAACTCAGCGCATCAGGCGGCGCCGAGGCTTGATCGGCAGCTTGCCGCGCCAGTACTGGATCAGCACGAATCCGCCCAGCATTCCACCCAGATGGGCGAAATACGCGACCCCCGCCTCCGTACCCAGCACGCCCTGCGCCAGCTCGATGATGCCGTAGCCGGTCACGAACACCCAGGCTTTCATAGGGATGGGCGGAATGATCAGCATGATGCGTTCGTTCGGATACAGCATGCCGAAGGCCAGCAGCAGGCCGAAGATGGCGCCCGAAGCGCCAATGGTCGGGTAGAAGCCGTTGTTGAGGAAATGCGTCACTACCAGCTGAGTCAGTCCGGCGGTGATCAGGCAGACAAAATAGAAAATCAGGAAATGGCGACGGCCAAAGGTCTTCTCGATGACGCCGCCGAACATGAACAAGGCAAACATGTTCAGCGCGATATGGGTGACGCTGCCGTGCAGGAAGCCATAGCTGACCACCTGCCAGATACGAAAGCCCACATGCAGCAAGTTGCCGTTTCCGTCATATCCGACATGGTCGGGTCCCCATGGCCACAAGCCCAGGTGTTCGGTCATCCAGCCCAGATGATGAATCGCGCCGAAGGCGCTGGCATCGCCGGTGACTAGCTGCAGCAGGAACATCACCACATTGGCGATCAGCAGCGCCCGGGTCGCGGGAGGCAGGTCATAGGACATCGGGAATCCTCATGCAAAACAGCGGGGGAAAGGGTATCGTGCGCGACCGGCCGCGTCATCGTGCGGCTCAGCGAACCTTGTATAGATGGGCATGACCGACCCTGAGTTCCAGTCCATTGCCGATGCGATCGAACGCAGCGGCTGGTGTGTGCATGACGGCCTGCTGGAAACGTCCCTGGTCGCGGCGCTGGCCGACGAATGCCTGGACATGGACGCGCAAGCGCGCCTGAAACCGGCAGCGGTGGGGCGCAGCGGCAAGCGACGCCTGGCCGCCGCCGTACGCGGCGACCGCACGCGCTGGCTGGACCAAAGCTTCAGCGTGCCGCAAGCCACCTTCCTCGCCCGCATGCTGGGCTTGCGTGACGCGCTCAACCGCCGCCTGCTGCTGGGCCTGCAGCAACTGGAAGCGCACTACGCGGTCTATCCCGCCGGCGCCCATTATGACCGCCACCGCGACCGCTTTCGCGACGACGACGCGCGGGTGCTGTCGACGGTGCTATACCTCAACCGCGACTGGACCGACGCCGACGCCGGCGCCCTGCGCCTGTATTTGCCGGACGGCACCCATCACGACATCCTGCCGGCCATGGGTCGCCTGGCGCTGTTCCTGTCAGCCGACTTCGAGCACGAGGTGCTGGCGCCTGCACGCCCGCGCATGAGTATTGCCGGCTGGTTTCGGCAGCGGGAATTCGGGGTTGCGTGAGGTCGTTTTCGGGCTGCATCCACGGGGTAGGGGCGCCCGACAGGCGATTCGTTGTGATGGCTTGCGCGTCTCCTGGGCGCGTTGCTTGCGCAGCAGGTCGACCCATGGCGCGTTGAGTGGGCTCGCGGCCCATACGAGAAGTTTCGCACACCTGCGCCCCCTGTCCCCTGCGATCGACTGCAGTTCGGGGCATGGCCCGGTTGGAATCAAGCAACCAAGCCGCCCTGCCGCTGCAATCAAGGACCGCCAGGACCGGCACAACTCGCCCATCTGCGTCTTCGCCTGAACCCACATGCCTTGGGTCAAGGCCATTTCCAGTCCGTGGTCGAAAAAAAACCGTTGCTCTGCCGGCATCCAGCTCGCGCACCCTCCGGGGAAGCACAAAAAGGTCTACCCGCATTCAACATCGAGCAGGCCCGGATTGGACGGACACCATATTCTTCCCGGTCAGCACATCCCACACATTCAGGATGCAAGAGCGGGCCCCGAAGCGCGCTGTTCCGATACCGTAATGGCCACACCTTTCAGGCTTGACTGACGATGCCGGCAACGCCTCGGTTTGCAGCTGAAGAGTCATGGCTCCGCGACCACGGCCCCATGCGCCACGGCGTCATGCAACAGCCTTACCGGCCTGGCCGATCAACCCGCGGCTCGTGTCCCGAAGATGGCCGTCCCGATGCGCACCTCGGTGCTTCCTTCGTCGATCGCCAGCGCGAAATCACCGCTCATGCCCATAGACAGGCGCGGCAGGTCGTGGCCGGCGGCCTGTGCGCGGTCACGCAGTTCGCGCAGCATGCGGAAGCAGGCGCGTACAGGCGTTTCGTCGTCGGACTGGATGGCCATGGTCATCAGGCCGCGCACGTGAAGGCAGGGGAATTCCCGAATCTTTTCGAGGAAATCGAGCAGGTCCTCGGGCGGCAGGCCGTACTTGCTCGGTTCGGGAGAAGTCTTGACCTGCACCAACACGTCCAGTTCGCGCTGCTCCATGTCCAGGCGGCGCTGCAGGGCCTCGGCCAGATCCAGGCGATCCAGCGACTGCACTTCGCGGGCCAGCTGCGCGACGTATTTGGCCTTGTTGGTCTGCAGGTGGCCAATCACCACCCATTCGATGCCGCGGTCCGGCAGCGCCGCGGCCTTGTCGCGGATTTCCTGCACGCGGTTCTCGCCGAGACGCTGCAAGCCCAGGGCCAGGGCCTGCTCGATGACATCGACCGGGTGCGTCTTGCTGACCGGCAGGATAGTGACTTCGGACGGATCCCGGCCCGCCTGCCGGCAGGCCGCGGCCACGCCCGCGCGGACGCGTTCCCATCGCTGCGAGAGCGTGTCTTCGGCCATGGCCGGCTCAGGCCCCCTTGGTGTAGTGCCGTGCCAGCACGTCAGCCACCACCATGGTCACGCGCTTGCCGGTGGGGATGTGCAGGAACTCATTGGGGCCGTGCGCGTTGGAGTGTGGGCCCAGCACGCCGGTGATCAGGAACTGTGCCTCGGGGAACTTCTCGCCCAGCATGCCCATGAACGGGATGGAGCCACCCTCGCCCATGTAGGCCGCCGGCTTGCCGTAGTAGCTTTCCGAAGCCGCGGAGACCGCGTCGGCCAGCCACTGGGACAGCGGGGGCGCATTCCATCCGCCGCCGTTCTTCTCCAGCGTAAAGGTCACCTTGGCGCCGTACGGCGGATCGGCCTCCAGCAGCTCCTTGACGAACTGGCCGGCGCGCTCGCCGTGGACCGTGGGCGGCAGGCGCAGGCTGAGCTTGGCTGCGGTGACCGGGCGCAGCACGTTGCCAGCGCTGGCCAGCGGCGGCAGGCCCTCGATGCCGGTCACGGCCAGCTGCGGGCGCCAGGTGCGGTTGAGGATCAGCTCGACACGGTCGTCGGTGACCGGCTTCATGTCCTGGACATACGGAAACTTGTCGTAGACCTCGTCACCGAGGATCTCGGCGCACTGGTTCGCCTGCTGCATGCGTTCGTCGGGAATCTCGGCATGCAGCTCTCGCGGCCGGATCTCGCCGGTGGTCTCGTCCTCCAGGCGCGAGATCAGCTGGCGCAGGATGCGGAAGCTATCCGGCACGATGCCCGAGGCATCGCCCGAATGCACGCCCTCGGTCAGCACCTCGACCGACAGCTCGCCACCGGTCATGCCGCGCAGCGAAGTGGTCAGCCACAGCTGGTCATAGTTGGCGCAGCCCGAGTCCAGGCACACCACAAGCGAGGGGTTGCCGATGCGCTCGGCCAGGTGGTCGACGTAGTGCGGCAGATCGTAGCTGCCCGACTCCTCGCAGGCCTCGATCAGGATCACGCAATGTGCGTGCGCCACGCCCTGCTCGTGCAGCGCCAGCAGCGCGGTCAGCGAGCCGAAGATCGCGTAACCGTCGTCGGCGCCACCGCGACCGTACAGCTTGTCGCCCTTGATCACCGGCTTCCACGGACCCAGGTCGTCGGCCCAGCCGCTCATCTCCGGCTGCTTGTCCAGGTGGCCGTAGAGCATCACGGTATCGTCGCCCTGCCCCGGCACGTCGATGAAGATCAGCGGCGTACGGCCCTGAAGACGCACCACCTCCAGCGTGGCGCCGGGCAGCTTGTCGAGTTTCGAACGCGCCCAACGTTCCATCAGGGCCACCGCGTCGTCCATGTAGCCGTGCTCGACCCAGTCGCTGTCGAACATGGGGGATTTGTTCGGAATCCTGATGTATTCGACCAGTCGCGGCACGACCTCGTCGTCCCACAAACCCTCGACGTACGACCTGATGCGGCTGCTGTCCATGCTGAACTCCCTATTCGACATGCAGGCATTGTATCAGCCGCCACCTGCGCAACCCGCCATCAAGACGGGCCATGCCCACACGCTGAATCGACCATCCCTGACACCCGACGCAGCACGCCCCGGCCATGCTTTCCGGCACTCGCCTGCAGACGTGCGGCCCGGATTAGTTCAGCATGGTCCTCGGGCACCGGAACACGCCCGACATCCATTCAACGCAAGGAGCACATCATGCTGCGCAAACTCTCTGCACTCCTCCTGGCCCTGAGCTTCAGCCTGCCTTTGCTGGCGGCCACACCCGTCAACATCAACACCGCCGATGCCGCGACCATCGCCCATTCCCTGAAGGGTGTCGGTCCGGCCAAGGCCCGCGCCATCGTCGCGTACCGCAAGGCGCATGGGCGCTTCAAGAGCATCGAAGGCCTGGCCAAGGTCAAGGGCATCGGCAAGTCGACGCTTGAACACAACCGCAAGGACATCCGGCTGGGCAAGGGCAAGTAACCGGGCCCGCCACGGAATGCGGACAGCCCTTGCGGGCGTCCGCGACGCTGCCACGGATGGCGATCTCCGGCCCGCATCAACGGGCTGGCGCATCACACCGGAAACCACCGGTGGCCGGAGCGACGCAGGATCGCGTCGCTCCGGCATTGCCGATACAGTTGCACCCGCCTAGACTCGCGCGATTACGCAGAATCGAGGCTCGAGTGCATGATCCTTCCACGCTATCGCATCACCTCTTCGGCCATTGCCGGGGCAGGCAAAGGTCTTTTCATCCACCAGCACGTGGGGGCCGGCAGCATTATCGTCGCGCCCGATGCCATCGACCGCACCTGGAGCCTGGCCGAGATCGATGGCTCGGAAACATTGCGCGCACAGCGCCATGCCTGCGCGCGCTGGTTCGAGGACCGCTACACCCTGTCCCCGGACTGGCCTGACGAGTGCTATGTCAACCACAGCTTCGAACCGACCGGCTTGTGGCATCTGGGCTTCATCTTTGCCACGGCGGACCTTGCCGCAGGCACCGAGATCACCGTCGACTACCGGCACCTGCTGCCACCCGGCGAACAGGAAAGCTTCAATGACGCCGCAAGTGGTGAGAAGATCGCCGGATACACATGGTCGCAGAGCCTGTCCATCTCGACCCGGGCGCTTGCGGCACTGATCGGTACCTGATGATCGACATTCCCATTCTCGAAACCCAGCGGCTGCGCCTGACTGCGCTTGCGGATCGGCATTTCGACGATTACGCCGCCATGTTGGCCGATGCGGAAAGCACCCGTTTCGTCGGCAGCGGCGTGCCTCTGGACCGCATGAACGCATGGCGTTCCATGGCCATGCTCCTGGGGCACTGGCGGCTGCGCGGTTTCGGCATGTGGGCCGTGGAGCGCCGCGAGGACGACGTGTTCGTGGGCCGTGTCGGCTTGATGTATCCGGAAGGTTGGCCCAGTGTCGAACTGGGCTGGATGCTCCGCCCCGAGCAACGTGGGCACGGCTACGCCACCGAGGCCAGTCTGGCCACGCTGCAATTTGCCTGGCAGCAATTGCGTCTCAAGCGCGTGATCAGTCTGGTGCGCGACGGCAATGAGGCTTCGGACCGGGTCGCCAAGCGTCTGGGCGGCGAATTCGTGGAATCGATCGACTTCCACGGCGGACCCACGCATGTGTTTGCCTACTACCCGCCCAATCGCGGCGAAGCCTGAACCCGCCTCCCTGAAACATAAAGCCCCGGTGCGTCACCGGGGGTTTGCCAAAGTCCGTGGCGTGGTGTGTCAGGCAGGCGCGACCGTGACGCTGGTCGAGCGCATGCAAGCGTGCGCCACCGCACCGAAGGCCGCCAGTCGGGCCGTGCGCATCCAGGCCATGGCAGCCACGATCAGCAACGTCGCCACGAATGCCAGGGCGTATCCGCCCCAGCTGGCCGCGACCAGGTGCGTGCGCCAAAAACCCAGAAGGCCCCAGACGATGAAGCCGATCACGGTCACGCCCAGGTACATCCCCAGGGTCGACAACGGACGCCTGAAAAGCGTGGCCATGCCGCGAAAGAATGCCGTGGTTGCCGAGCGCAGGCCGGCATCAGCCACGATCTGGCCACGGCCGGCCTCGACCATGCTGTGCGCGAGCACCAGCAAGACCACCATGGTCAGCATCGCCAGGTGATTGCCCAAGTCCGCCTGTGACTGCAGCACGACCTCCTTTGCATGCCTGGAGGCCACTGCCATGGCAAGTCCGCCAAGGCCGAAGGCAAAGCCCATCAGCCCGAACCCCCAGATCATGAAGCGGAACAGCCGCCAGTACTCGTGCAGTCCTCCATGCATCAGCTCCCCAAAACCCGGTCGATGCGCCGAGCGCACCGCGACCACCGACATGCCGGTCAGGAACGGCGCCAGCAATAGCGTGAGGATCAGCCCCAGGCCTGCAGCCGCACCCAGGGCCAAGCCGCCATGTCGCATCACGTTGACAATCGTGTCCGTCATCGCCAGGCCATTGAAGTGACGCGCCCACGCATCGGCATGCACGGAATGATCCATCAGCCCGGCCAGCATGGCATGCAGCGGACGCGCGGCCACCAGCGCGGGAATCAGGGTGAACACGAACCACAGCAACAGCAATTTCCACTGCAGTCCGGCAGCGAGGGCACGCGGAAACGCGCCGAATCCGACTCGTCGTTTCATGCTCATAGGGTCCCCACAAAGGTGTAGAAGCTCTGCAACAGGGCCTGCGCGTCCGCGCTCCAGCGCCGCGAGGCGCTGCCGTCGGCTTTCACCGCATAGCTGTCATTGAGCTTGTCGGCATCCAGCAGCACCTTGTGCTTGGGATCCAGTTCGGCCGAGACCGCCTTAGTCGGCTGGTCGAAATCGAAGCGTTTCCAGCGGCTGTGGTCGGTCCACTGCACCGTCTTTTCGCTTCCATCGGCAAACTTCACCTGCAGGGTCTGCGGAATCGGTGCACCGGTGCGGCGCACCGTGACCACGGTGTGCCAAGGGTACGGTCCGCCGTATTTGGCGTTCTTGTGGATCTTCTTCCAGGCTGCGCGCGCATCGCTGATCTGCTTGTCGACCGTCTTGGCCGTCACGGTCACGCGCTTGCCGTCCTTCATCTCGGTACCCGGACGTGGTACCTGCTCGCTACTGTCCACGCTGACGACCTTGGCATCGACCTTGCGCGTGCCATAGACCTGCGAGGCGAAGATCTGATCGACCAGTTTGGGTCGCCCGGTGCCCTCGGCCAGCGCATCGCGCAGGTCGGCCGCGCTGGGATGACGGAATTTCCAGCGCTCGTAATACAGCTTCATGGCCTTGCCCATGGCCTTGCGGCCGACCAGGTTCTCGATCGTGCGCATGGTGCTGGCGGTACGCGAATAGACCGAGCCATAGCTGGTGTTGGAAATGCGATCCCAGGAATTGGAGTCGAGCGAGTCGGACGGGACGTCGATACCCAGCACGCCGCTGGCACGCTCGGCCACAAACGGACGGATGCCGAACTCGATACCCAGGTCCTTCAACAGCGGGGTGACCGGATAGATGTCCTGGTTCCGGTCGGTCAGCATGCGCTGGTCCCAGTACTGGTTCATGCCCTCGTCGAGCATCGGCTCCTCGAACTCGTTGGAACCGAGGATGCCCATGAAGTAGCCATGGCCGAATTCGTGGATGGTCACGAAATCGATCTCGAACTGACTGATCGTGCCAGGCGTGAACTCGGTGGCATGCTCGGTCGTGAAGAAGGTCGGATACTCCATGCCGCCAGCCTCGCTGGCGTTCAGGGGCGGCACCACCGCCGTCACCGTGGTGTACGGATAAGGTCCAAGCGTCCTGGAAAAATAGGTCAGCGCATCGGTGGTGGCCTGCAGCGTTGGCTGGGCCACCACCTTGTACTCGGGCGGGTAGATCACCCGAACCTTCACCTGGGGGCTGCCCGGCCCGGTCCAGGTCGTTTCCAGGGTCTTGTAGCCCGGTGCAGCTACCCAGGCGAAATCTTCCACGTCGGTCTGCACGAAGTGGTGCGTGACCTTGCCGTCCTTCTCGACCGGCGTGCCTTGCTCATGGCCCACGGCGCCAACGGTGTAACCCTTGGGCACCGTCAGATGGACATCGTAGTTGCCGTAATCGGCATAGAACTCACTGTGGTAATGGAACTCGTGTGCATTCCAGCGCAAGTGTTTTGCGCCGCGCTCACCGGGCAGTTCCAGCACCGCGATCTTCGGAAACCACTGCGCGACCAGGTGGAACTTGCCCCACCAGCCGGTACGCTCGACCACGCGCGGAAGGTGGTCGTGGAAATTGATGTCAAGGCTCAGCGTGCCGTGGGCCGGCACCGCTTGCGGAAGGTCCATCTCGACCACCGTATGGTCGGTGCTGGGGCCGCCATCCGGATGCACGTAGCGCCATTTAACGGCCTGTCCTGCCTGCTGGACCTGTTTCAGCTCGATGTACCCCCACTGCCCCTTCTTCAGCTTCGCTGCGCCACGCGATCCGCCCGAACCCGAGAACATGCGGCGCTCGGTGAAGAACGTGCTGCCGGGCCCCTCGAAGGCATTCAGGTACATGTGCAGGTAGATCTTGTCCACCGGCCGATCGCTGCGGTTGCGCCAGGTCATCACTTCACTGGCATCGACCGTATGCTTGCCCGGATCCAGCGTGGCCTGGATGGTATAGCTGGTGACGCGATCGGACAGTGTGGCATCCGCGGAAGTGCGCGGACCGCCCCAGGCATCCGGGGCACTGGCCACCTGGATGTTCTGCGCATCCGGAGAGGTGAATGGAATCGGCGTCAGCGCGGAGCTGGCCGCGGCAGGGGCCGTGCTGGTCGCCCTGGCGGGACGGGCACTGACGCGGGTAGCGGCCACTGCCCATGTGCTCAGACACACCCCCAGCGTGGCCACGTACAAAACGATGGCGTAACGATCAATACGTATCATGTTCCCCTTGCCCCTCGTATGGATTGCCGCATGGACTGGACCACACTGCCCCTACTCACCCCAGCATGAAGTACAGGCAAAGCCGGTACAATAGCCGAACGTCATGCCATTGCGGGCTTGCCGCTGACTCCGTGCCATCCCTTCCCCGCCGCGCGGCCCGATGTCCATGGTGATCGTGGTGTGCAAGGCAAATACTAAGCTTGGCGGCCTACGCTATCCGGTTGTGAAAAAGGTGCAATTTGCCGTATCCGCAGACGTCTCTCCCCGCATGGATCCATGATAGATGCGCGTCCTGCTTGCAGAAGATGACCCCGCCATCGCCGCCGGCCTCAGCGCCTCGTTGCGTGAGAGCGGGCATATCGTCGACCACCTTCGGGATGGCCGCATGGCCGATATCGCACTCAATGACCATGACTATGACCTTCTGGTACTGGACCTTGGCCTGCCCTCGATGGACGGTAGCGACGTCCTCAGGCGACTGCGCCAGAACCACAACGACATCTCCGTGCTTGTGGTGACCGCCCGCACCGAACTGGACGAACGCGTGCGCGTGCTCGATTACGGGGCGGACGACTTCCTGGTCAAACCCTTCGAACTGGCCGAGTTCGCCGCTCGCACGCGTGCCCTGCTCCGCCGCCGTGCCAGCCGCGGGACCCCGGAATTGGGCATTGGCCGTCTGCGTGTGGACCTGCCGGGACGACGGGTACGGGTCAACAATGAAAATCTCGAGCTGACGGCGCGCGAATTCGGCCTGCTTGAGGCGCTGGCCACGCGCACCGACCGTCTGGTCAGTCGCTCTCAGTTGATCGAGGCCCTCTGCAACTGGGACCAGGAGTTGACCGACAACGGCCTGGACATCGCCATACACCGCCTGCGCAGGAAACTACGCGGTTCGGGGACACGCGTTCGCACGGTCCGCGGCCTGGGCTACCTGCTGGAGGAAAGCAGCGACGCGAGCGGGGACGAATGAGTTCCGGAAAGACCTCGAAATCTCCAGTGGCAGAAGCCGGACCCCGTCGTCCCAGCCTGCGCGGTCGGCTGCTGATGTTCCTGCTGATCCCCATGCTGGTGGCACTCATCCTTGATGCGGGCCTGACCTACAGCGTGGCGCTGGCCTATGCCAATCATGTGCATGACAACGACCTGGCCGAAGATGCGCTGACCGTGGCCCTGATGCTCAAGAGCAACTCGAACCATGGAGACCTCAGCCCACAGGCACGTTTTCTGCTGGAGTACGATCCGGACGGTCGCGACTACTTCGCCATACGCAGCGCCCGTGACGGACTGATCGACGGCAGCCATAGCCTGCCGATGCCGGCAAAGCCCATGCATCCGGGTGAAGCTCCGATCCTGAGTGACGCGAAACTGCATGACACCCGGTTGCGCGTGGCCAGCATCGCCATCGCCAATCCCTCGAGAGCCGGAGACATCATCACCATCAGCATGGGCGAGAACATGCGCTCGCGACGGCGCCAGGCGCGACAGATCCTCCTGCTCGCCGTGCCATTGCAAGCAATGCTGATCGTCGTCTTGCTGCTGCTGGTGCGTTTCGGCGTGAGTTCCGGATTGAAAGTGCTGGAACCGCTCACCCGCAGGCTGGCAGGCCGCGAGCGCGACTTGACGCCAATCGAGGATAGCGATGTCCCCGTGGAACTGCTGCCGCTGACTCGAACCATCGACGGCCTGTTTGCCCGCCAGCGCGAACTGATTGCCCTGCACGAACGGTTCATCGCCGACGCCGCGCATCAGTTGCGAACGCCGCTGGCCGGACTGGCCCTGCATGTGGATCGCGCACGCACGCATGCCCAAGATGAGACGCTCCGCGACGCACTGCAGCATATCGGCACGTTGACCGCGCGGGTCACGCGCACATCCAACCAGTTGCTGGCGCTCACCCGCGCGCAGGCACCACCCAACCCGAGGTCCCGGCACCAGCCTGTCGACCTGGCCAAACTGTTGAGGCAGACCATCGAGCCACGATTGCACGAAGCCTGGCGCAGCGGAGTCGACCTGGGATACGAGGGACCGGAGGAAGCCGCCCCGATACCCGGAAATTCTGCCCAGCTTCAGGAAATGGTGGACAATCTCATTGATAATGCACTGCGCTATGCCGGACGCGATGGCAGCGTGACCGTGGGATTGGAAGTCGACGTCGAAGGGCGGTCCTGCATCAGCGTGGAGGACAACGGTCCGGGCGTCGATGCAGAAATGCTTCCTCGATTGGGGGAACGCTTCTTTCGCGACCCCGACAGCAATGGAACCGGCACCGGATTGGGGTTGGCCATTGTCGGTCACATCGCCGAACGTCATAACGCGCGTGTTGTCTACAGGCGCAGCAGCAAGCATGGACTGCGCGTCGAAATCCACTTTCCGCCCCTGGAATCCAAGGCATGAGCCGAGTGTCACAACGCAAACGCATCCAGCGCATCGGCGCCAGAACCGGCTTGCTGGCGTCGGTTCTTACCTTGGTGTGCGGGTGCGCCGCGGTGCGTGTGCCGAAACTCGCCACACCAATGCCCCGTCACTGGCGAAACCAGCCCGCCGCATCAGGCGCTCCCGCCCCTGATCTGAACCACTGGTGGAAGGCCTTCGGCGACCCCCGCCTTGACCAGCTGGTCGCGCAGTCGCTGAAGTCCAACCTGGATGTCGCACAAGCCGTCGAGCGCCTGCGCGCCGTACGGGCGCTGTATGCTCACGCCGACGCCCCGTTCCTGCCGTCGCTCGATTTTCGAACCGGCCATCCGGTCGACCCCGATGCCAGCGCTTCCTATTTCACCCTCGGTTTCGATGCCCAGTGGGAACTGGGCCTGTTCGGACGTCGCAAGGCCGCCGAGCGTGCCGCCCAGGGTCATCTCGACACGTTCGTTGCCGATCTGCGCCAGTCCCGGGTCTCGCTGGTGGCGGAGGTGGTACGCAACTGGATCGACCTGCGCGCGGCCGAGCACGAGCTCGGCCTGATGAAGCACATCCGGGACGCCCGGAAAGCCAACCTCCAGCGAATCTCCGTGCGCGTGAAGCTTGGTCTGGACGCCCCCCGGGCGCAGGCGGAAGCCCGGGCGGCACTTGCAGATGCCGAAGCCGCACTCAGCGTACCGCGCGCGCGCGCGAACGCCGCGGCGCAACGTCTGGCGCTGCTTCTGGGGCGCAGCGAGCCCGCGTCGTCGTGGTTCGCTGCGGGCACGCTGCCGGCACTGGGTTCGCGCGATATCCAGTCCGTCCCTGCAGACCTGCTGCGTACCCGACCGGGCATTGCGCGCGCCGAGGCCGACGTGCTGCAAGCCACGGCGGCACTGGGGATGGCGCGGGCCAAGATGTATCCCGACATCGGGATCGGAGGCTCGCTGGTGTGGTCGACCAGCACGATCACGCACAAGCGATACGAATTCAATTACATCGGATCGCTCGGACCGGTCATCTCCTTGCCACTGTTCGACTGGGGCATGCGCCAGGCTCAAGCCCATGCGCGGGATCACCAGCTCAAGGCCAGCGTCCTGGCCTATCGCAAGGCCGTGCTGCAGGGCATTGCGGATGTCGAGACCGCTCTCGGCAATCTGAACCAGCAACGTGCGCGCGAAAAGGCCAACGAGCAGGCCGTCAAGGCGCTTGGACAGGCTGCCGGACAGCAGGCCGAACGCGTCCATCTGGGACTGGCAAGCGATATCGAGCAGGCCAACAGCATGATCACGCGCGACAAGGCCCGGCAGGCGCTGGTCGAGGCGCGTGCCGCTCGTGACATCGCCTACGTGGCCCTGTACAAGGCCCTGGGCGGGGCGCCGATCGCGGACTTGGGCACGACCAAGGGCAGCAACGATGGAACCGCTGTCGCTCCGGTGGGATCCCGTTGATGGTGGCTCTCGCGCGCAAGACGCTGATCTACGAATGGCGCCGCTTCCTTCCGGCCGTACTCTCGGTCGGCTTCGCCGGCCTGTTGCAGCTGTTGCAGGCTGCGCTGGTGCTGGGCATCTTCGGCAGCGCCAGTGTCTATGTCACCGGCTCCGGGGGCGACCTGTGGGTCGGCTACCCGGGTACGCAAAGCGTCAACGAAGGTCGTGCGATCAACCCGGACCTTTCCACCCTGCTGTTGATGGACCCGGCCGTGCGGTCGGTCGAACGCTTCCACTGGGTGGATGGCAACTGGCATACCGCAAAGGGCCATTCCGGCGAAGTGTCGGTGTTTGTTTGCGGCATCAATCCAGAACCCAACGGCATGATGTTCAATCACGTGCTTTCACAGAAGTTGCGGGCGCGCCTGGGTGAACCCGACGCTGTGGTCGTGGATCGTGCGGACCTTGCCAAGCTGAACGCCCATGTCGGCAGCCTGGCCAGCATCAATGGGCGACAGGTGCGCATCGTCGGCACCACCACCGGACTGCGGGCGCTGGGGGGAGTCAATGTGATCGCATCGTTGACCACGGCAAGGCGGCTGGACGGTGACGCCTCGGATGCCGAGCGCCCGACCTATCTGATCGCGCGCCTGAAGGATCCGCAGCAGGCACCCCGTGTGGCCGCCCGCCTGAGCAACCACAATGGATTCGGGCCCTACCAGGTATGGACCGCAAAGGCGTTCGCACGCCGGTCGGTACTGTTCTGGCTGTTCGATACCGGCGCCGGAGCAGGCGTGCTGTTCATGGCCGGCATCGTGTTCCTGGTCGGCGCCGTGATCACCAGCCAGACCCTGGTGGCGGCGGTGGTCGGCTCGGTGCGCGAATATGCCACGCTCAATGCACTGGGCGTGGGTGTACGCGCGCTACGCTGGGTCGTGCTCGAGCAGGCGTTCTGGGTCGGCGCACTGGGTCTGCTCAGCGCCGGGGTGTTCGGCAGCCTGCTGCTGATCCTGGCGCGCAGCCAGAACGTTCCCGTGGTGTTGAATGTGCCGATTTCGCTGGTTTGCGCGACACTGATCATGGCCCTGGCCGCCGTGTCCGGACTCGCTGCCATGCGCAGCCTGCGCCGCGCCGACCCCGCCACGTTGCTGAGGTAGGCATGAACCAATTCATCCACAACACCAGCCACGCCGAAGGCACGTCCCTGGTCGCAGAGAACATCAGCAAGTCGTTCCATTCCGGCACCCTCGTGACCACCGTGCTGGACGGACTGTCGCTGTGCGTGGAAGCCGGCGAGCTGACGCTGATCTCGGGACCGTCGGGCTGCGGCAAGAGTACCTTGCTTTCGGTGCTGAGCGGCCTGCAGAAAGTCGATGATGGACGCGTGCTGGCATTGGGCGAAAACCTCACGAACATGGACATTCGAACCATCGAACGCTTCCGGCTGGATCACACCGGTTTCGTGTTCCAGGGCTTCAACCTGTTCCCAGCACTTACCGCGCAGGAACAGGTAGAGTTGCCGTTGCATTATCTGGGACTCCCCGCCCGGGCAGTTCGCGAGCGCGCCGCCGAAGCCCTGCGCGAGGTGGACATGAAGGGGCGTCGCCATTTGCGCCCGATCGAGCTTTCAGGCGGCGAAAAACAACGCGTGGCCATTGCCAGGGCTCTGGCCAAGAACCCCGCGCTGCTTTTCGCCGATGAACCCACCAGTGCACTCGATGCGTCCAACGGACAGATTGTCATCGACATGCTGCACCACATCGCACGCCGCCATCGCACCACGGTATTGTGCGTGAGCCACGACCCGCGCCTGGTCGCGCACGCCGATCGCGTGCTGACCATGGAGGACGGACGCATCCTGAGCGACCGTCGCGTGGCCAGCGCCAGTGCCAGTACAACCCACGGAAACCCCTCGACATGAATGCACGTGTGCTGCCGATCCTCGCCGTTTCAGCCCTGATCCTCGCCACGGCTGCCGGATGCTCCGGTGCCAACTCGGCGGACAAGACCACCGACACCGTCACCCCGAGCTATGCCGCCGTGGCCCGGGGCCAGATCGAGGTTCGCGGCGGCCTGCTCTCGGTGGTTTCCCCGGTGCAGGGCACGGTGGCCCGCATCGGCGTGCATGAAGGGGACCGGGTGCATGCCGGGCAGATGCTGGCTTCGCTTCAGGAAACGCAGGCCCGCGCTGCTCTGGACAACGTCAAGGCACAACTGGAGCAGGCTCGCGCGCAGGAAAAACTGCTGCAACTGCAACGGCAGTCCGGACTCAAGCAGGCCCGGCGGGAAACCGCCGCCGCCGCCGCGGGTGCAGGTGCGAGCCAGGCCGCCGACGATGCCAACGCCAAGGTCGCGGAGCTGGGCGCGCAACTGGATGCGGCCCGGGCCAACACCGCCATGATCGCTGCCAAGCTGAAAAGTGCCCGCTACGCACTCTCGCAACATGTGCTGCGCGCGCCCGTTGATGCCTTCGTGCTGCGGGTGAAAACACAAAAGGGCGCCAACATCTCGCAAGCCTCGGGTGAGCTGTTCAAACTGCTGCCTGATCGCCCGCACATCGTGCGCGCGGAACTCAATGCAAGTTACCTGAGCGCCATCCATCCGGGCATGCATGCAAGCGTGAGCCTTGAAGACGACCAGAACGGCAAGACCTGGCAGGCACACGTGGTCCGCGTGGGACGGGTCCTCAGCACATCCGAACTGGACGAAGATCCGACCACGCGTGCCACCCAGCGCACAGTCGTGTGCGTGCTCGACTTCGACAAGCCGAGCGGCCTGCGGATCGGGCGCAGGGTACTGGTCCGGTTCCTGCCCGAGGACAAGGGCAAGCACTGAAGCTGAGAAAGGTTGACGAAACGGCTGCATGCGAACGTTCATGAGGTACACGGCCAAAACCCGGCCCCCCTACCGCCATGCTGGACCCCGCATGATTGAAAATGCCGAATTCTTCCTCGAAGGCGGTCGCTCAGGCGTGCTGCTTGTTCACGGCCTGACCGGCACCCCGTCCGAGATGGCGTTGGTGGGCAAGGGGCTGAACAAAGCTGGCTTCACCGTCCATGCGGTGCAGCTTGCCGGTCATTGCGGCAGCGAGGAAGACCTGCTGGCCACAGGCTGGAAGGACTGGTACGCCAGTGTCGACCATGCCGCTGCTCGCCTGCGCGCGAAGGTGGACCACCTTTTTGTCGCCGGGCTTTCCATGGGCGCATTGCTTGCACTGCTGCTTGCCGCCGAGCGCCCGAAATGGATCGACGGCGTCGGCGTGCTCGGCGCCACGTTCCGCTATGACGGGTGGAGCATCCCACCGATCGGACGCCTTGCCTTCATGCTGCCACTGGTCAAGAGACTGGGTCTGTTCCGGCATACCAGCTTCATCGAGCGACCGCCCTATGGCCTGCGTGACGAACGTATCCGCGCGCGCATCAGCGCGGCCATGTTCGGTGACGACAGCTCGGTTGCCGGACTGCCCGGCAACCCCTGGCATTCGCTTGCGGACCTGTTCCAGCTGGCGGCGCGCACGCGCAAGCGCCTGCCCGAGATCACCGCACCGTGCCTGGTCGCACATGCGACCGAAGACGATGTTGCCACGCTGCGCTACAACGCCGGACTCGTGATGCGACGGGTGGCCGGGCCCGTGGAACTGCTGCCGCTTGATGACAGCTATCACATGATCACCATCGACCGTCAACGTCGCCTGCTGATTGCGCGGATGGCCGAGTTCTTCGGCCAGCACGCTGGCGCCGCCTCGGTGAGCGAGCGTGAACGCATGGCCAGCGCGGCCTGACCCGGAGACGCCCTTGAGCCCGACCGTGCTCGCATTATGGACGCTGACCGTGGTGCTCGATACGGCCGGCCAGCTGAGCTTCAAGGCGGCGGCTGCACACCCGGATGCCGGCGATGGCCTGGCTCGCTGGAAACACATGCTGGCGCGGCCCTGGATCTGGCTGGGTGGGCTGCTGTATGTGTTCGAGTTCCTTGCCTGGATCGCCTTTCTGTCCCTGGTTCCGCTGGGGCGCGGAGTCTTGCTCGGGTCGATCAATATTGTGGTGATCATGCTGGCCGGTCGGCTGTTGTTCCGGGAGCGGCTGACCCGCATGCGGATACTGGGCATCATTCTGGTCACCCTCGGTGTCACTCTGGTGGGATTCAGCGGATGAAGCGCTTTTACCTGATTGGTTTTGCCGTCCTGTTGAGCTTCGACACCCTGGCCCAGATCAGCTTCAAGATGACCGGCTCGCACGCCCTGCCGGTTCAGGCCAGCCTGGCCTGGCTGTTGCGCCTGGCTGCCGAACCCTGGCTTTACGGTGCCATCGTGGGCTATATCGGCGCCTTCTTTACCTGGATGACCTTGCTCAAGCACGCGCCGATCGGACCGGCATTCGCGGCATCGCATCTGGAGGTGGTCAGCGTGCTGCTCCTGTCGATCCCGATCTTTGGCGAACATGTCACCCGCATTCAGGGACTGGGTGCCGTGCTGATCGTGGCCGGCATCTTCTGTCTGGCACGGAGCGAAGGCGATGCACCCGTCGCCTGAGCATGGCGAGATACCGCCCACCGCGGGCCTGCAACTGGATGCGGGCGACCTGCGACCACTGCGCGGTGCGGATCTGGCCGGCGCGTTGGCTGCGCTGACGGACCGTCCGGATGCGCTGCTGACCTGTTCCGGCACCGCTGCACTGGTGGTGGCCCTGCAGACCCTGGCCGAGCACAGCTCGCGCCGTGAAGTGGTGGTGCCCGGCTACACCTGTCCACTGGTGGTCCTGGCCATCGCCCACTGCGGACTTCGCGCGCGTCTGTGCGATACGCGTCCCGGACATTTCGAGATGGATCCGGCCACTCTGGAGGCGCTTACAGGCCCGCAGACCCTGGCCGTGGTGCCCGCGCACCTGGGCGGCCGGCTGGCCGACACTGAAACCGTGGCCCGCATCGCGCATGCCGCTGGCGCATGCGTGATCGAGGACGCTGCGCAGGCGCTTGGCGCACGCCATGCCGACGCTACTGCGGCCGCCGGGGCCGGGGACATCGGCCTGTACAGTCTGGCTGCCGGCAAGGGGCTGAGCATCTACGAGGGCGGATTGCTGATGGCCGCCGAGCCCGCCCTGCACGAGGCACTGCGCCTCACCGCGCGCAAGGTCCTCGCCCGCCATCCCCTGTGGGAGCTGCGCCGCAGTCTGGAACTGCTCGGTTACTGGGCCCTGTACAACCCTTCCGGCCTTCGCCTGGCCTATGGCATGCCTCTGCGGCGGGCGCTTCGCCATGGCGATCCGGTGGGCGCCGTGGGCGACCGCTTCGGATCCAACATCCCGCTGCATCGCGTCGGACCCTGGCGCAGGGCCGTGGGCACGCGTGCCGCCGCTCGCCTGCCGGCATTTCTGGATCAGACCCGTGAACAAGCCCGCTCGCGCATGACGCGCCTCAAGCAGTTGCCCGGCATCGAGGTACTGGACGATCGTGATGGGGAACAAGGCACCTGGCCGTACCTGTTGTTGATGATGCCCGACGAATGCAGCCGCGACCTGGCGCTGGAGCGGTTGTGGACCCGAGGCATCGGCGTCAGCCGCCTGTTTGTCCACGCCCTGCCCGACTACCCGGAACTGGCCGGCATGATCGTTCCGGATGCGGTGCCCAACGCACGCGATTTCGCCGCCCGCAGCCTGACTGTAAGCAACAGTCCGTGGCTGGACGACACACGCTTCGACACCATCATGGAGGCGCTGGGCATGGCCCTGGCCGAAGCGCGC
This sequence comes from Oleiagrimonas sp., assembly GCF_027858935.1. GTDB lineage: Bacteria > Pseudomonadota > Gammaproteobacteria > Xanthomonadales > Rhodanobacteraceae > Oleiagrimonas. The sequence goes on from NZ_JAQIBU010000266.1 coordinate 23,002, forward strand.
CAAGGCAGAGCGACCTGACGCATCAGCTCGCGTCCGGCGCCATGGCCTCGGCGATGGCGTGGATCAGACGCTGGTTCAGCAACCGGTGCTCATCCTGCCAGCGCAGCAGTTCCACCTCGGGGATCCTCGGCTGACGATCGAGCGCGGATAAAAAGCGTTTCCAGCCTTGCTGGTAATCCACCTGCGACACATCTCCGGTGATGTCGCTGCCGACAATGCGCCCGTGCATGGCCTGGATCAGCGCAAGCATCTGCGACGTGCACATCACGCCCTGGTCCCAGTTGGTATGCGCATCCCGGGCACTGAGCACATCCTTGTCGATGGACAGGTAGACCGGCAGTCCGGAACCGGCCAGGTGGGTGCCCAGGGCTTGCACCAGCGCCGGCATGTCCGCAAAGGCGCGAAAGGCTTGACCCAATCCGACGCGGCGGGCCCAGCTGGTGTGCACACCGGTCGACCAGTAGGTCAGGCGCCCCGTGCGCAATGGACGCCACTGGTTTTCCCAAGCATGCGCAAGGCTGATATCGCCCGAAGTAATGCCCGCCACATGCACGTGGCGCACCCCCGCAAGCTCAGTCACACGGCGAACCCATGAGCCGCAGTGCACGCCGAACGGATAACGCATGTTGTCCGGGTGATTATCCAGCACCACCACCTCGAGCGGGCCGCGGCGTGCGGCGACAGCCCGGATCAGCGGCAGGCTCAGATGATGAAAGTCGCCGCTGCCGGTCAACACCGTGCCGTACGTGGGCGGAAGTTCGGCTTCCAGCTCGCGCGCAAAGTCCTCCAGCCGACGCATGGAACAAGCAAAGCGCAGGGCCTGTTCATGCTTGCGCAGGTCCAGCACCTGCTCGCAGTCCAGTCCAGTTGCCGAGCCGTCCAGATCAAGTACCAGGGCATTCATCGAGCCTGTCCCTCGTACCATTGGCGATCACTCTCGAAATACCGCGCCAGGCGCCTGAGTCCAAACCGGAGCAGACCGCTGCGCGGGCGAACCGCATGCCGGGTGAAGGTGAAGCATGCGCCCAGGTGCGCCTTGATCTCGGGATCGGTCCAGCCCGCGACATACTGGCGCAAGCCCATCCGCCTGGCGTAATCGAGATTGTGCATCCAGCTGATCGCATAAAGATTGTGTGTGCGTGACTGCGGGTAATCGAAACCGACATACTTGTCGATCAGCCTGCCCTGATGCACGTAGCACAGGTTCCAGCCGATCATGCGTGCCTGATGGCGATACACGAACACTACGCCGTTGCTGTCGCCATCGGTCAGCAGCATGCGGAAAAATTCGGCATCGAGATGATCGAACTGGATCTCGCTTTGCGCCTGCACCTGTTCATACAGCGCGTAGAACCGGGCCAGCTCGGCGGCGTCACCGAACCGCTCGCTGCCGCAAGGCACGGCCTCGATTTCCAGGTCGGCACGGGCGCGCAGCTTGCGGCGGATATCGCGACGGGCGCCGCGTGATCGCGCCGCAAGGTAGTCGTCCTCGCTGGCAAAATCGATCGGCACCCAGGCCAGCGCCTGGCCTTCGAGAAGCACGAAACCGTGCTGTTCCAGGGCCGCGGCAAAGGCTGCATTCCAGGTGTTGTCGCTCGCCTCAAGCAGAGGCGAGTCGTGCGGAATATCCTTGACGATCAGGAACGGTTGCGTCGAGGCGTGACGCTGCACCAGGTCCTCTGCCAGGCGTTCGGGAACCACCTGCCCGGGAAGCCAGGCGTACTCGCTGGCATTGCTGCCGATGAAACAGGTGCGGGGCCGCAGCCAGCGGCTCCAGTAGCGGTATCCGGGCCATCCCCGCACGCGGCGCTGCACCCCCGGATCGGCCGTCGTCAGCAGATCGAAGCGAGTCGTGAACGCAGGGGTATCATGTACCGATGAGCAGACATGGAAATCATGCGGCATATGCGTCGCGTACGCATCCAGCAACACGTGTGGCTCGAGTTCATTCACGAAAGACATATGCAAGGTTCACGGCATAGATTGGTCACACACTTCCCCTCGTCCTGGCCCAGCGGTGCACGCGGGATTCCTCTCCGTTCACGCATTCACTGGTAACGGCAACAGAACCTTCTCCATGGAGCTTCGCGATGAGTGAATCCGTCCAGCAGCAGATCCTCGACATTATCGCCAAGCATGGCGATATCGATACCAGCACACTGAAACCCGAGTCTACGCTCACGGACCTGGGCATCGACTCGCTGGAAGCGATCGAGATCATCTTCGATATCGAGGAGCACTTTGATATCACCCTGCCCGAGCAGGATCCGGATTTCGACGCCGATACCGCGGGCGGGCTGGTCAAGGCGGTGGAGGCGGCGCTTGCCGCCAAGAGTGACGGCGAAGACGACAGCGCGGCCTGAACGCCGGGATCCACGACAGCCAAGGAGCAGATTTCCATGCGACGCGTAGTCATCACCGGCATGGGCACGATCAGTGCGCTCGGACACAACGCCGACAGCGCATGGAAAGCCATGCGCGAGGGTCGTTCGGCCATCGCTGCGCTGGAAGGATTCGATGAACCGACCCTGCGCGTGAACATCGCGGCACAGGTCCGTGACTTCGACCCCGCGGCCCATTTCGAGCGCAAGAAACTGCCGCTGCTGGACCGCGTGTCGCAATTCACGCTGGTCGCGGCGCGCGAGGCGGTGGCGCAATCGGGGCTGGACTTCAGCCAGTCGCCGCTGGGGCATCGCACGGCCTGCGTGATCGGCACCGGCGTCGGCGGCGAACAAACCAACGACGCCAGCTCGCGCAAGCTCTATGCCGAGGGCAGCCAGCGCCTGCACCCGCTGACCATTGTGCGACGCATGAACAATGCCCCGGCCTCGCAGCTGTGCATCGAGTTCGGCTTGCGCGGCCCATCCTTTGCCGTGTCCAGCGCCTGCGCCTCGGCCAACCATGCCCTGGCCCAGGCCCTTGCACTGATCCGGTCCGGCAGCGCCGACGTCGCCGTGGCGGGTGGCACGGAGGCCTGCATCACGCTGGGCGTGCTGCGCGCCTGGGAATCGATGCGCGTGCTGGCCGATGACACCTGCCGACCCTTCTGCAAGCAGCGCCATGGCCTGGTGCTTGGCGAGGGCGCGGGCGTGTTCGTGCTCGAGGAGTACGAGCATGCCCGTGCCCGTGGCGCGACCATCCTGGCCGAATTCGCCGGAGCAGGCATGACCGCGGATGCCGAGGACATGGTCGCACCGTCGGTGGATGGCGCGGCGCGCGCCATGCAACTGGCGCTGGATGACGCCGGCCTGGGTGCCGATGAGATCGGCTACATCAACGCCCATGGCACCGGCACGCCGGCGAATGATCCGACCGAGACACGCGCCATCCACCAGGTCTTCGGCGATCACGCCATGCACCTGGGTGTCTCCTCGACCAAGTCCGTGCACGGCCATGCGCTGGGCGCGGCCGGCGCACTGGAACTGGTGGCCGTGATCGGCGCCCTGCGCGAAGGCGTATTGCCGCCGACGGCCAATTTCATCGATCCCGACCCCGAGTGCGACCTGGACTACGTGCCCAACACGGCACGCGAGAGCGCGGTGGGCGCGGCTCTGTCCAATTCGTTCGCTTTTGGCGGACTTAATGCGGTGCTGGCGCTGAAAAAGGCTGGCTGAGCACCACGTCACGGCACCTGCGAGGCGCGCGTGCCGTGAACAGCACGGCACGCGCGCCCACAAGCTCATGACGCGCGCTTGGCCTTGGTCAGCAACTGGTCGAGCAGGGACAGGCCCAGGTCGATCTCCTCGTGGGTGATGTCCAGCGAGGGCGCCAGGGTGATGACGTTCTTGTACCAGCCACCCACGTCCAGGACCAGGCCCATCTTCTTGCCGTTGTGGGTCAGGTCTCCGGCCAGGCCGATATCGACCATGCGATCGAGCAGTTCGCGATTGGGCGTGAAGCCGTCCTCCGCGCAGATCTCGGCGCGCAGTGCCAGACCGAGCCCGTCTACGTCACCGATTTCCTTGTGCTTTTTCTGCAGGTCGCGCAGGCCATCGAGGAAGTGCGCGCCCTTCTCCGGCACGGTCTTCTCGTAGTTCATCTCCTTGCCCATGCGGATCACCTCCAGGCCCAGCGACGTGCCCAGCGGGTTGGAGTTGAACGTGGAATGGGTGGAGCCGGCCGGGAACACCTGCGGGTTGATCAGTTCCTCGCGCGCCCACAGGCCGGACAGCGGGTTGAGTCCATTGGTCAGCGCCTTGCCGAACACCAGCACGTCGGGCGTGACGCCGAAGTGCTCGATCGACCACATCTTGCCGGTGCGCCAGAAGCCCATCTGGATCTCGTCGACCACCATCAGGATGCCGTACTGGTCGAGCACCTTCTTCAGATCCTTGAAGAAGTTCATCGGCGGGATCACGTAGCCGCCGGTACCCTGGATCGGCTCGACGTAGAATGCGGCGTACTCGGCCTGGTTCACCTTCGGGTCCCACACGCCGTTGTATTCGGTCTCGAACAGGCGCGCGAACTGGCGCACACAGGCATCGGAGTATTCCTCGGCCGTCATGCCCTTGGGACGGCGGAACGGATACGGGAACGGGATGAACATCGCGCGCTCGCCGAAGTGCCCGTAACGGCGGCGGTAGCGGTAGCTGGAGGTGATCGCCGAGGCGCCCAGGGTGCGTCCGTGGTAGCCGCCCTCGAAGGCGAACATCAGGCTCTTGCCGTTGCAGGCGTTGCGCACGATCTTCAGCGAGTCCTCGATCGCCTGCGCGCCGCCCACGTTGAAGTGCACGCGCCCGTCCAGGCCGAACTTGTCCCTGGCGTCGACCGCGATGGTCTTGGCCAGCTCAATGCGCGTCTGGTGCAGGTACTGGCTGGCCACCTGCGGCAGCAGATCGATCTGGCGATGCAGTACATCGTTGAGGCGCTTGTTGGCGTAGCCGAAGTTGACCGCCGAGTACCACATCTGCAGGTCCAGGAACGGCACGTCGGCGCTGTCATACATGTAGCTGCCTTCACAACGACGAAAGATCTTCGGTGGATCGACGTAGTGCACCGTGTCGCCGTGCGAGCTGTAACGCGCCTCGTCGGCCAGCAATTGGGCGTCGTCGATCACCACGCCGAGGTTCTTGTCGTAGATATTCATGGGAATAGCCTTGGGAAAATCAGGATTGGGCGACCATGGGCAAGGTGGCCAGTTCAGTATCCAGACCGCCCGCCAGCAACTGCGGCAGGAGCACCAGCGCGTCGTCGAAGTTTGCGATGGCACGATACGGGATGCCCTCGGCCTCGCAGTGGTTGATCAGCCGGTGCTTGGCAAACACGAAGTCCACCTCACCCGCAGCACAGAAGTCCGAGGCACCGTCGCCAATCAGCAGGGTGCGGTTCCCGGCCCCGGATGCCTGGCGCGCACACGCGCACTTGCAGGTACCGCTCGGGCAATGGCTGGCGCGAAATGGCGCATTCAGCTCCCAGCGGCGCGCGGCCACCGGACGCAGGTGATTGGCAGCCACGGGCAGATCGCCGAGCCCGTGGCGACCGAGAATGACCTGGATGGCATGATCCAGGCCGTCGCTGACCACGCGCAGTGGCACGCCACTCGCGCGAACCGCCTTGACAAAGGGCGCAAACGCCGGATCGATATGGCAGTTGTCAAGGTGCAGTGCCAGTTCATCGGGGCTCATGTCCAGCAGGGCGACCTGGCCGCGCATGCATTCGCGTGAGCCGATGCGGCCGTCGCGCCAGTCCTGTTCCAGACGCTCCCAGCCGGAGCGGCCGAAGCGCTCAAGCAGACTGTCGATGACGTCCTCAAGGGCAATGGTGCCATCGAAGTCGCACAGGATCGTCCAGTCGGACGCGGTCGGGGCAAGGGCAGGATGGCGCATGCGGAATAGTCTGCGCAGGCTGCCTTTCGGCCTCCTTTCCAGCGTTGTTCGTCGCCGACGCGTCCTCAGCCGGGGTCCCGTCGAGGCCTGGGGGCATAGGGAAGGGTCAGCACGATCACCGCGACGGCAAGGTTCACCCATCCCCAGAGCACCTGCGCACGGAGATGGTCACGGACTTCCACGGGCAGCATCCCGCCGAATAAGGCATTGGACAGGTTCCAGCCCCAGTGCAGACCGACCGCCGGCCACAGCGAGCCGCTGCGCAGCATCGCACTGGCGTAGGCCACGCCGAAACACAACAGCATCAAACACTCGGTGGGCCCATTCGCAAGGCGGTAGACATGGTTGAGCGTGTACAGGATCGCCGACACCGCGACGAAGACGGCGCCTTTCCAGCGGATACCCGAAGCCCGCCACCAGAAACCGCGAGTGAGGATGTCCTCGGCCAACGACGGCACGAAGGTCGTGAAAGCGGCCACCGCGAACGCGGCCGGGGCCAGCGGGGCAAGGTCGACCGCGCCACCCGGGGTCCAGGCAAAGATGCCAAGGCCCAGGCCCATCGCCAGCGCGGCCAGGTTCGCCAGGCCCGACAGCAGCAGCCCGCCGGCAAGCAAGGGCAGCCAGCCCGGACCGGACAGTGCGTAGGCATCGTAGCCGCGATACCCAAGCCAGCGTCCCAGCGGCCATGCAACCAGCACGCAGGCCACAACCAGTGCGGCCTGCACCGCGAAACTGTGCAATACATCGGCACCGAATCCTTCGGCCGCCTGGTAAAGCACGAACAGGACCACGAACACCACGACGCGACGCAATGGTGCCTGCATGTCGAAGCCCCCGCTGTCGGCCCGAATCGGGCGGATGGCCGACACGACATGTGCCCGGCCCCGAACAGCAGCGGCCGGATTCAGTCGAAACGGTCGTCGCGAGTATAGACGAAACCGTCTTCCTGCTTCACCGGGAAAGAGGCGATGGGTTCCACCGCTGGCGGTGCGGTGACGGCTCCGGTGCGCATGTCGAAACGGGCGCCATGGCGGGCACACTCGACTTCGAAACCATGCACCTCACCGCCGGCCAGCTCGCCGTCGTCATGGCTGCAGGTGTCCTCGATCGCGTAGTAGTCCCCGTCGACGTTGTAGATGGCGATCGGCGTGTCCTGGTCCCACACCACCCTGAACTCGCCCGGCAGGACCTCGCCGCTGGCGCAGACCTTGATCCATTCGCTCATTCCGA
>NZ_JAQIBU010000267.1 GCF_027858935.1 Oleiagrimonas sp.
TCCATGTCGCTGGACGGGCGGACCCAGCGCGCCACGTTGATGGCATCACTGTCATATGGATTGGGCGCGGCCCATACGTCGGCCACGTCCCAGACCACCTTGTCCCCGTCCTCGAAGAAACTGAAGCCCAGCGTGAGAACGCTGTCGGGTTGGATTTTCTGCAGTTTCGGTGTCCAGGACAGGTTGATGCGTCGCGAGGCGTAATCAAAATGCTTGCCGTAGTCGAAATCGATGTGGATATGGCGGAATGCATCCGGAAGCAATCGGCGCTGGGCCAGAAACGTCTTCCATTGCGCCAGGTGACCGCTGTAGGTGACGTACATGAAGTCGCTCAACGCCTCGGCGTTGATCAGGTAGTCATGGGTCTGTGCGGCGGGCGCAAACATCAGAAGTCCACTGTAGCCATCAGGTACCGGAAGCGTCATCACCAGTACGTTGGTGTTGGCGTAGGCCATCGGCCAGACCCGTATCTGCCAGTGCCGGTGCCACTTGTCGGTGTGCATCAGATTGGTTGAAGGCATGCCGAGGGAGGTGATCCGGATTTGATCGTTACCGATATTGCGCTTGAGATTTCCGGTCCGGGCGATCAGGTCCATCAGCTGTTTCGGATCGCTGTAAAGCTGCGCAGTATGGATCGAGTCGGGCTTGCGCAGGTGAAACAATACGTTGCCCTTGTAGGCGTTGATCTCGATGTAGCCATTGTCGGAAAGGCTGATCTTGCGTGTGTTGCTGCCGTTCAGTCCCCATTGGCCGTTGCTGTCGCGCACCACCAGGCTTGGCATTTCACTGAGGGTCGGGATCGAGTGCAACAGCTTGTGCGAGCCTTCGCCACGGGGAAACATGCGCCCGGGTTCGAATGCCAGCAGCTTTTTCAGTTGCTGGTCGGCGTAAGCATGTTGCAGTTTGCCGTAGGCGGCGAAGAACGCCTTCGGGCTCAAGGGCAGCTTGAAGCTGCCCTTGAAGATATTGTGCAGCGTGGTGTCGAACACATCGAACCCATAGGACTCGCGCCGGTCGATCATGGCCAGGTCGGACGGAGCATCCAGCACCTGCCGAATTGGAAGCGCGTAGTTGAGATTCTCGTTGGCGGACTTCATCAGCACCACGCCGACCACTCGGCCGTTTGCATCCAGCAGCGGTCCGCCGCTGTTGCCGGGCGAGGCGGCGGCGGAAAAGCGCATCCACTTCCAGCTGCCGGACTGTTGTTCGGGTGTGTTGGAGGTATACAGGCCGTCGCGGATCACCACCCCGGTGCCCAGCGCGTTGCCGACCGCGTACACCACCTGATTGAGCTCGGGATCGGTATTGACCGGATACGCGGCCTTTCGCGGCGGGTTCTTGAGCGAAAACATCACGAAGTCCTTGCGCAGCGAGAACTTCTCGATCTTGTCGATGGCGTAGACATGGCCACTGGCGTCGCGCAGCGCCAACGGGCCCCAGAGGCTGTCCAGGCCCACCATCAGCACATGTCCGGCAGTGACGTAGCGGTTGTGCCCCAAAGCAAACGCCGTGCCGATGGAGTAGTACTTGTCGGTGCGTTGCTGGTAGGGCAGAAGGTCCATCGGCAGCTTGCGCGCGTAGTGCAGCGGGTCATGCGTCGGCTTGGCCGCGACCACCTCGAAGGTCGACGCCTGCACATTGGGCAGCAGTTTCGCGTCCATGCTGGCGGCGTGCGTGTTCGTGGCGAATCCGATGCCGACCAGGGCCAGAATGCAGGCGACGCAGTACGTCATCCATGAATGATTATCCAACCGCATGAAGGACTGCATGGTCGTGCTTCCCCTGAGAGTGTTATCGATCCGCGCACACCGACATGAACGGCGGGCAGAATGCTGCTGGCAACATGCCACAATCGGGTCAGCCATGCACAGTGCGTGTTGACGGCCTTGCTACCCTGTATGCATGTACACGCATATTGGGTATAGCGAATCATGGGTTGTTTGCCTCTAATCCTGCTTTTCGTGTTGGGCACCGGCATCGGCTACGCCGCAGACGGGCGTGCCGGCGCGCTCTGGGGAGCCGGCATTGGTCTTGCGTTGGGTATCGTGGCCGGCCTGGTCATGGTGCGCCTGATGCGCGGCGGTGGATCAGATTGAGCGCATCCGTAACCTGCGTGATTTTCAACCAAACCCCTGCGAGGAGTCCTGATCATGAAAAGTCGTGCCGCCGTGGCTTTCGAGGCCGGCAAACCGCTCGAGATCGTCGAAATCGACGTCGAACCGCCCCGTGCCGGCGAAGTGCTGGTGAAGATCCACGCCACCGGCGTGTGCCATACCGATGCCTACACTCTTTCGGGGGATGATCCAGAGGGCGTGTTTCCGGCCGTGCTCGGACACGAGGGCGGCGGCGTGGTGGTCGAGGTCGGCGAGGGAGTGACCTCGGTCAGGCCCGGCGACCATGTGATTCCCCTCTACACCGCCGAATGCGGTACCTGCAAATTCTGTACCTCCGGCAAGACCAATCTGTGTCAGGCCGTGCGCGCCACCCAGGGCAAGGGCCTGATGCCGGACGGCAGCACGCGCTTTTCCTACCAGGGCAAGCCGATTCACCATTACATGGGCACCAGCACTTTCAGTGAATACACGGTGGTGGCCGAAATCTCGCTGGCCAAGGTCGATCCCGAAGCGCCGCTGGAAAAGATCTGCCTGCTCGGTTGCGGCGTGACCACCGGAATCGGCGCGGTACACAACACCGCCAAGGTGCAAGAGGGGGACAGCGTGGCGGTTTTCGGTCTCGGCGGCATCGGACTGGCGGTGGTCCAGGGCGCGGTGCAGGCGAAGGCCGGACGCATCCTGGCCATCGACACCAATCCAGACAAGTTCGAACTGGCAAGCGCCATGGGTGCCACCGACTTCGTCAACCCGAACGATCACGACAAGCCGATCCAGGAGGTCGTCGTGGAGATGACCGATGGCGGCGTGGATTTCTCCTTCGAGTGCATCGGCAACGTCAAGGTGATGCGCGCGGCGCTGGAATGCTGCCACAAGGGATGGGGCGAGAGCGTGATCATCGGCGTGGCCGGCGCCGGCCAGGAAATCGCGACGCGCCCGTTCCAGCTGGTCACCGGACGCGTGTGGCGTGGCTCGGCCTTTGGCGGCGTGAAGGGTCGCAGCCAGTTGCCGGGGATGGTCGAGCAGGCCATGCGTGGCGAGATCGATCTGGATCCGTTCATCACCCACAACCTGCCGCTGGAGAGGATCAACGAAGCCTTTGACCTGATGCATGCGGGGGAGTCGATCCGCACCGTGATCCATTTCCAGCCATGAAGCGGGTCGAGCAACACGTCTGTTTTGGCGGCATGCAGGAGGTGTGGTCCCACGAGTCCGCGACGCTGGGCTGCACCATGCAGTTCGGTGTCTATCTACCACCGCAGGCGGCCGAAGGTCCCTGCCCGGTGCTGTACTGGTTGTCGGGACTGACCTGCACGGAGCAGAATTTCATCACCAAGGCCGGCGCGCAGCAGTACGCGACAGAGCACGGCATGATCCTGGTGGCACCGGACACCAGCCCGCGAGGTGAAGGCGTGGCCGACGACGAGGCTTACGACCTGGGCCAGGGTGCGGGCTTCTACCTCAACGCCACGCGCGATCCCTGGGCGAAGCACTATCGCATGTACGACTACGTGGTCGAGGAACTTCCGGCGCGGGTGGAGCGCCACTTCCCTGCCTCCGATGCGCGGTCGGTTGCGGGTCATTCCATGGGCGGTCACGGCGCGCTGGTGATTGCGTTGAAAAATCCGGGGCGGTACCGCAGTGTGTCGGCGTTCTCGCCGATCGTCGCCCCGTCGCGGGTGCCCTGGGGCGAGAAGGCCTTTGGCGCGTATCTGGGCAACGATCGCGAATCCTGGAAGGCCTGGGATGCGTGCGAGCTGGTGGCAGGCGCGTCAGAGCGGCTGCCCTTGCGCATCGAGCAGGGCGGTGGCGATCCGTTTTTGGATGAACAGCTGCAGCCGCAGTTGCTTGAACAGGCCTGCAGGGCGGCGAACCACCCGTGTGATGTGCGCATCCGGCCGGGCCACGACCACAGTTACTACTTCATCGCCAGCTTCATCGGCGAACACATGGCCCACCATGCGGCGGCCCTGAAGCGCTGAATTGCATGACCCGGCGTTGCTGGAGCGTTGCTTTTACCCGCGTGCAATTAAAGATGGCCTCGCGGTCCTCGGGAGGCATCCTCGGGAACGAGAGGGCGGAGAGGCTTGCCTTTCGTGCCTGGAATCAG
>NZ_JAQIBU010000329.1 GCF_027858935.1 Oleiagrimonas sp.
TACCGATAGCTGTAGGTGGCACCGTTGGAGGCGGTGGTGTTGGTGTAGCCATCCGATCCATTGGAGGCATGGTTGTGTACATCAAGGTTGATGTTGGGGCTTGCCGGACCGTTTCCTGCCCATGCCAGGGCCGCGAACGTGGCGCACAGCAGGGTTGCGAGCAGGACCAGAACCGGCCGCAGGGTTCTGCCACCGCGGTCTCGGCGTGTTGTCCGATCGCAGTCATGGTTCGCGTTGACATCGAGTTTCAAACTCTTGGAACGGATACGGAATCGTTCATTCATGATCAACTCCCAGCAGGGGTTCGCCGTCATCCTTGGATGCAGCGGGTCGGGCCGGCGACGATGGTTTCGGATTTCCCCGCGCGCGTCGGCGAACGCGGGGGATGAGAGCATCGGGGACTGCAGGCAGGGATCATGTGTCCAGGCCGCGGGTCGATTGAACTGGCTTTGCCTGCGGCCACGGATACAGCGGAACGTAACCGCTACGTGCAAGCCGCGCGCGGGCCTGTTGTGCCTCCCGGGGGTGTCCGGTCAGCAGGCACACGCGAACCCATGGATCCAGGATCCGCCAGTAGCTGGAGTGCTGCGCGGTGGGTCGGAGCAGGCGTTGGGCCGCGTCGAAATGCGCGCGTGCGGCATCCAGCCGGCCATCGGTTTGATCGACCATGCCGGCAAGAACTTCGCTTGACGCTTCGCGACCGAGGTCTTCGGATGGTTGTGATGAATCGTCCTTGCGATACAACGACATCAGCCTTCTGGATGCGGCACGGGCAGCCCTTGGGTCGTTCTCACGCATGGCCAGGATCAGATCGAGTTGGCTCGCGGACTGGATGTGCCGGCGAACGAGCCGGTTGCGGGCCCGGAGCTTCATCGCCTGAACGATCAGTGGTTCGGCAAGCGCAAGATCGGAGCGCGCGCCCGCCACGTTATCTGAGCCCAGACGCGCAGCTGCCCGCTCGATGAGCGCATGAAGATAGGCCTGGCTCCAGTCCTTGTTGGTCGGGTCATGCATGACCAGTGTCTGCATGCGTGCAACGGTCTCATCGGCAACGGATTCGGATTGCGCATAGCGACCAAGGACCCGGAGCAGACCGGCCTGCTGCAGTTGTGCTGTCGACCATTTCAGTTTCCAGTTCGGATCGTCCGGATGTCGGGCGACGATGTCTGCCATCACCCGGGTTTTGCTTGCCATGGCCTTCTCGGCCTGGTCAATGTGGCCGTATTGCTCCTGGACGCTGCCTTGCCAGGAAGCTTCGTCGGCCACCTCGAAGCGCAGTTGCGTGTCCGCAGGAGTGCGGGCCTGAAGCGAGGCAAGGATCCGGTGTGCCGCTGAAAAGCTTTTTGCGGCCTGCTGGAGTTGCCCGAGCTCCAGTTCAACGGCTGCGAGATTGTGGTCACCATATGCGAGCTCATGCTTCCAGTCGGCCCGCGCGGGATTCATCGCATACACCGTCCTACTGGTGTCGCGGTAGCGGGTAAGCCATGCACGGGCCTTGTCCAGTTGGCGGCTTTGCCAGTAGACGTATCCGATCCAGAATTCAGCCTGGCCGCGGTCGAACAGGAGACTGCCATCGGTGGGATGTCGGTGCGCCAGCGCACGGCTGCGTTCATAGCCTCCACGGAAACTCGACAGCGCATCCGCGTAGCGCCCCTGGTCCAGCCGCACCTGGCCAAGCTGGGTCTCGGCAAGGACCAGCTGTTTGAGCGTGGTGTCGTTGAGGTCGCGTGGATTGAGGTGCGTAAGGTAATTGATCGCCTTGCCGCCCAGACTGTCCAGAAGGTCGAGCCTTCCGACTTTTTCAAGTTTGTCATGCAGGTTTCCAAGCATGAAGACGATCAGGTCCTGCGCCTGTTCCTGGCGTCGCTGCGCGTCGTTGCGCGCGATCCACGCGGTAGTTGCAAGGCCCATCGCCAGGACCATCCCGCACAATGACGCGACCACGGCGCCCAGCATGCGGCGGTGGTGCCGTTGGGCTTCCCGATTGCGCAGGCTGTCGAGATCGGTGCCGATCAGTCCCGCAACAATTTTCAGCAGTGCAAGCTTGCGACCGTCCTTGCCAGGACGCAGGTCCGCGGCGATGGGTTCGATCGGATCGTGGACGTCGGTTTCACCGGAATCGGCCATGTACCGCAACGCGGGAGGAAAACATTCGCGAGCATCACCCGCGTTCGGCTCGCCATCCACGATCAGGCAATAGATCCGGTCGCCGCGCCCGAGGCTCATGAAACTTTCCACCTCGGCATTGACCCAGCGCGAGCGCGCCGCGTCGGGTGAGCACACCACGATCAGGGCGTCGGAGTCGGTCAGGGCCTCGCGCAGCCGGTCGCCGAGCGCGCCGCTGCTGGCCAGTTCCTCGCGATCACGAAAGATGGGATGCAGACGCTCGGGGATGATTCCGAATCTGCCGTCGGTCTGGCGCAGCCGACGGGGGACCCGGTAGGACTCCAGCTTGCGGTGCAGCCAGGCGGCCCACCGCGCATCCTGGTGGCTGTAGCTCATGAACGCCCGATAACGTCGTTGGGCTCTCGTATCGGGAGGGATCGACGATCGGGTCAATGTGCATGACTCCAGGCACGGGTACAGTCATTGCTGGCGCCTGCCGAAGCTGCTCGCGCCAATGCTGAGATCGGCCGTGTGGCCGGACAGATACGTGCGTCGTGTTCCCATCATGCCTTCGGCGACCTCTTTTGCAATAGCCGCCGCACGCAAAACGCACGATTGGTCCGTCGCGATGGTCTGACCGGGGTCGATACAAAAAAACCCGCAAGGCTGCGGGTTTCATGGAACCTTCGGGTGTCCATTGGACATTCCCGATTCTATCGTTGGTACGAAGAAGGGCATCACAAAATAACAGTAAATCACCGTTATTTATGGATATTTAAACAGGAAATACAGAAAATGCCCCCATATATGCCCCCACATCAATTCGGTCCCATAATTTTCATTGCTAAAGTGTAGTGGGCTCAATTTCCACGCCAGCCGAACCAATCAGGATGCGGTACTTTCGGGTTTCGGTCGGCTTCAGGTCGGCATTAGTCTCGCGCCTATCCTTGCCTTCACGGTAGCCGCAGAATGCCTTTCCTACGTTCCATGTCCCTATGATGTGGTGGCCTGACGGCACATGTAGCGCCACCCGCTCGCCTGTATCCATCTTGGCGACCAACTTGCCGTCTAGATACAACCCTGCAAAGCATCCACTTCCGGCAAACCCAACGTCCCGCGTCACGATGATGGTTGCATTTCCATCGTCGGGTGACTGAAACGCAAGGATGCGGCTAGCTGGAACGGGTTTGACTTGGTTTGGTCTCGGCGCGTGCGTTGCGCAACCAGCCAGAAAGATCGCTGCACATAGTGCTATCAGTCGTTTGCTCATCTTTCCCCCTGTAACGCAGAGCTAAGCCGAGGCGAACCTCGTAGCGGTGAGGCGTCGGCTTGAGCGTCAGGTTAGACAATTTGCGCGTTGCTACCAACAACGCGTAACCCTTGCTGTTATTGATGCCAATTGCAACCGACAGTGTTGATTGCGTCGTACTTGCGAGCTAAAGCCGCGTTCTTGCTATCGATGGCATGCGCTGTGATTGAGCCACCTTGCCTGTCTTGCTCTATGGCAAACGCCATTGTGCCAGTGTTACCGGAGGCATCTTTCCAGTCTGCCGACCCACATGTATAGAACATGCCGGTAGCATGCGACTGGTTGTACTCGAAGACGTCGTAGCTGGTCATTGTGAGGCCGAGTGACATGAGATCGGAGCTGACGGCGGACTCCCTCTGAGACTCTGCATGCTTGCCAACACTGATACCGGCCACGATGAAAATGATGACAGCGAGAACAATGATTCCGACGACCCACAGCACCACCTTTAGGCCAGTACCCATATGACCATTCGGATTCGCGGCGCCGCAGTGTGGACATGTTTTTGCGCTGCTGCTTACAGACTCGCCGCACTCCCGACATGTTTCCATGGCCATATGATTCCCCTTTTTCTAACTTTCTGCTGCTTATCTGTTGCTTAGAAGATTAGCAGCTACCCGCGTGCGACGACAGTAAAAGGGGCTGACCTTACAGACACAAGCCCATCCATTTGACTACAATTTTCCGACACCTTCGCGCGCATGGTTGCGCCCAAAAATTCGCCGGATGGCGTCAGTTCATGCCTTTTTATGGCGTCGGGAAAATCCTACGGGGCCTTCTGACGCGGCAAGAATGGATCACTCACCAAGTCTCTCTTGTTTACTGGCGACGCGTCGCAGTGCCCCTAAGGAAGGTCTGAACAAGTCGATTACAAATAGCCATCCATTCATTTGTGTGTAATGTGCGTTTCGCACATGTCGGGTGGTCTTTTTATATTCGGTATTTGCGGTGTTTTGGGGCTTT
>NZ_JAQIBU010000333.1 GCF_027858935.1 Oleiagrimonas sp.
CCCGTGCGCTGGCCACGGTCATGGCGCGGTCGCACGGCAGCCAGTGCTGCCAGTTGTCGTAGCCGGTCTTCAGTGCGTCCTCGATCAGCAGGCCGCGAAAACCGGAGCAGTCGATGAACAGGTCGCCGTCGATGACTTCGCCGCTCTCCAACTGGAGGGACTCGATGAAGCCGTCGTCATCGCGCAACTTAACGTCGACCACCGTGCCCTCGATACGGCGGACGGTTTCCGGATCGCAGTGCTTGCGCAGAAAGCCGGCATAGCGGCCTGCATCCAGATGGTAGGCGTGGCGGATCCCGGTGAGCGGGCTGTCGCCGACGCGTTCCATCTGTGCCATGCGCCCGGCAAGACAGGCCTGCGCGTTGACCGAATAGGCCCATAGGTCCGGGGCACCGGGTTGGCGCTTGCGGTCCCCAACGGACCGCAACCAGTAGTGCTGGAAAGGCAGCAGTCCGAGTGGCAGGCCGATGTCGCCGAAAGCGTGCAGGTAGGAATCGCCGATGCGGCCCCAGTCATTGAACTGGATGCCCAGCTTGCAGGTGCCCTGGCTGGCCTTGAGCACGTCGTGCTCGTTCAGCCCCAGGAACTGATTGATGTGGCGGATCTGCGGGATCGTGGCCTCGCCCACGCCGACGGTGCCGATGGCATCCGACTCGACCAGCCGGATCTGCACGCGTGGCCCCAGGGCGCGGCCCAGCAAGGCCGCGGTGATCCAGCCGGCGGTGCCGCCACCGACGATGACCACGCGCTGGATGGGAGATGCTTGCATTGAGGTGGTTCCCTTGCGGCCATGGGACGTCGACGGTCGCATCCACAGTCTGGATGGACAGGCAAAAAAAGAGCCCCGTCGATCCTACGCAACGGGGCTCATTGGGGTAAAGGGACCCTCCATGCACATCACAGTGGAGGATTCCCGTCCGGGGAGACTTACCTGAACTTGTAGGACACGCCCAGATCGTAGCGGCGGCCGTAGCTTTCCCAGGTCTGCACCTGACGCGGATCGTTGTTCTGGTAGGTGACGAACTTCTTGTCGCTGAGGTTGGATCCCTGGAAGATGATGGTCAGGCCGTTCAGGCTGCCCGAGCCAATGGTGTAGCTGACCTGGGCATCGTACGAGCTGCCGCCCTTGATGGTCTGTTCCTGACGGGTGGCACTGATGCCGGACACCCGGCCCAGGAAGCTGCTGCGGTAGCTGTCGCTCACGCGGGCCTCGAAGCCTTTGTGCTGGTAGTACAGCGTGCCGTTGGCGACCCACTTGGACAGGCCCGGAACGGTAATCGGGTTGGGGTTGCTGCCGAGTACCAGCGAGCTCTTGGTGTAATCCCCGGTCAGGATCACACCGAAGCCGTTGAGGGACCGGCTGAGGTAATCGAGCGGAAGGTTCACGGTGACCTGCGCGCCCTTCACGTAACCGCTGCCGTCGTTGACCGGTCCGGACACGATGCCCTGAGTGGTGCCCAGTTGCTGCTGCTGGGCCGCGGTCAGGTAGGAGGGAACGAAAGCCGCGAAGTCATACTGGTAGGCCGCGTTGGGATCGATGAAGTCGCTCAGCTCCAGGAAATAGGCCGATGCCGAAATGTATCCTGCGCCGCCGCTCTGGCACAGGGCCGACTGCTTGGCATCGTTGGAGTTGCACTTGTAACCCGAGCTGTTGCCCGTGAAGTAGTGCTCGTAGCTGACGTTGTAGTTGTCTGCCATGGTCGGCATCAGTTTGGCATTGCCGCCAGAGGCGCTGAAGTAGGACTGGTTCGGGTTGGTCGAGGACAGGTGCGTGATGTCGGTGTTGAGACCGATGCTGGAGCTCATCTGATCCATGCGTGGACGCGCCATGGTGCGTGCGGCACCCACACGCAGGTCGTCGTTGTCGGTCAGGCTGAACACGAGGTTCGCACTGGGCAGGAAACGCGAGAAGTGCGTGCCGCCCTGGTTCGGCTTGAGCGAGACATTGGACCCGTTGGTCCCGCCGGCGCTGGCCGATACGTACTGGCCGTACGAGGATTGTCCCGTCCATGCCTCCTGCACGCCGAAGTTGCCGCGCACGGGCATGTTGCCCATGTAGGTGTCCAGGTTGAACTGCACATAGGCGGTGGTGTCGCGCTCGCGCACCTTCCAGTTCGGTGGCACCGAGATCGACGACAGCGCCGTCGGAAACAACTGGTAGGTGCCGTTGCTGATCAGCTGCAGCGGGTTGTAGGTGACCTGAGGGCCGACACCCATCCAGGACAACGGATCGCTGGAGAAAGCGTTCGGAATAGCCGAGGTCTGCGCCCCGTTGGGCAGGATCAGGAAGTTCTGGTCGATGTTGTAGGTCTTGTTGCGCGTGCCGCGGTTGACGCCGAACTCGACGCTGGAGATTGGGCCGTTGGCAAACTCACGCTTCACGCTTGCACGCAGATTGGCGAGATAGTCGTCGGTGCGTGGCGCGTTGATGAAGCCCGCCTGCACGACCGGCGGCGTGGCACCGCCGCCCCAGCCCTGGGGGTCGGTCAGGACCATGCCCGAGGTGTAGTCCAGGGCCGGCTGCAGGTACAGCAGGCCACCGGGCCGCTCGGAGAAACCGATGGTGTCGGTGGCGCCGCCACCGACGCCGTAACCGGTGCCGGCGTAGCTTTCCAGGAGTTTGTCCTTGCGTTGTGCGCGCGAATAGTTCGCCGTGATCTTGGCCGACCAGTCCTCGTTGAAGCGGATGTCGTTGCTCCAGTCGATGTTCCAGACCTTGGCGCGAGTCTTGTTGTAGTCGTTGCGCACGACAGTCTTGACGTTGGCGTAGGTGCCGCTCTGCACGAAACCGTTGCTGACGTTGCCCGGCTGCAGGGTCACGCCACTGCCCCAGTACAGGGGGAACTCCATGCCCTTGGCCTGCTGGGTCTCGTTGAACTTGTCGTAGGTCAGGTCCAGGGTGCTGGTGTAGTTGTCCGAGGGCCGCCACTGGAACGTGGCCAGATAGCCCTGGCGTTTCATCTGGTCGGAAATGCCGTAGTTCTTCACGCCGCCCACGACCAGGTTGCCGTTGGCGTCATTGGGATAGCCCCAGGGCGCCTGATGCTTGATCTGGGAAGGGTTGGAGTCCAGGTCGATGCCAAGGGTGATGCCAAAGGTATGGTCGGCGAACTGGTTCACGTATACGCCGTTGACCTGATAGCCCTTGTCGCTCACGCCCGGGCCCTTTGCCAACTGGCCGGCGCTGTCCCAGATGTAGTGGGCGTTGATGGCGGCCTGTGGCTTGCTCTTGTCGAGCGGTCGGATGGTGTGCATGTCCACCGTGCCGGACAGACCCTGGCCGATCAGACTGGCACTCGGGCTCATGTGCACGACCACGTTGTCGAACCAACTCGAGGGATACTGGTCGAACTGCACGTCGCGATTGTTGGACGTGCTGACCTGCTGGTTGCCGTTGATCAGCGCGGTGCTGAAATCCGGGCCCAGACCATGGATGGAAAGGACCTGCGGACGACCGTCCACGGTCTGTACCGCAAGACCGGGCAGGCGGCCCAGCGAGTCGGCGATGGAGGTTCCGGGCAGCTTGCCGATCTGCTCGGCGGAGACGGCCTCGACGATGGAATTGGAATCGCGCTTGAGCGCGATCGAGTTCTGCACGCTGCTGGCGAAACCGGTCACTTCGACGGCGCCGAGCAGGGTGGAAGACTTCTTCTTTTTCTTTTTGGCGGTCTTGGTGGCGGCGGTGCTGGTCGAACCCGAAGAGGACTGCTGGCCTTGGGAGCTGGAGTCTTGCGGTTGGTTGCCGGGTGCGGCCGGATGGGCATGGGCCCCGGTGGCCGACATCAGGATCGCCGACGCCAGTGCGGCGCTCAGCAGGTTGCGCTTGAGAATCATTGTGGATGCCTCCCCCAATAAAATCATGTTGTTGGAATAACAGTCACCGATTTTCATTTGCAACCGGTTGACGACAGGCCCGCGACCGTAATGTTCGCGTAACAATTTCGATGGTAGCCCCGAGTACGGCCGATCCGAACATCCCTGCATACGTATTCATGGCGAAGAGAGAGGTTCGAGCCTTATCCGCAACAGGCGCCAGGAGTCGGTGCCGGAGCGGGGCGCTTATCCGTGGCGGTTGCTTGCCAATGCCCTGAAATCCAGTGTCAGAGCCAAATACGGTGATTGCCGAGAAGGGTTGCAGGGTGTCCAGACGACACAGCACACCAGCATCCGTTGACCGCCTTGTGGCCGTTCGGATGCCAGCATTACGGCGCATGTTGTTGGATTTATTCCATCCAGATCAGATATTTATTTTTTCTTTGGACCATGATCACCCGCCGAAATGGGGATGAATACGTATGCAAAAGCATCGGCCTGACCGTCATTGCACGGTTAAGCTTGAGCAGGGGTCAAGCCAAACCCATCCGGCACCCGCATTCCGCGGTCCGCCAGCGTCTGGAAGCACTACATGAATGCCTATCCCTGGTGGCGCGGCGCCATCATCTATCAGATCTATCCACGTAGTTTCCTGGACACCAACCAGGATGGCGTGGGGGATCTGCCAGGTATCGTCGAGCGTCTGGATTACGTGGCCAGCCTGGGCGTGGACGCCATCTGGGTTGCCCCTTTCTTCACTTCGCCGATGGCCGATTTCGGCTATGACATCGCCGATTATCGCAATGTCGATCCGCTGTTCGGCAGTCTGGATGACGTCGACCGTCTGCTGGACGAGGCGCATCGTCGTGGTCTCAAGGTCATGATTGACCAGGTGCTCAGCCATACATCAATCGAGCACGCATGGTTTCGCGAGAGTCGTCAGAGCCGCGACAATGCCAAGGCCGACTGGTATGTTTGGGCCGATGCACGGCCCGATGGCACCGCGCCCAACAACTGGCTTTCGATCTTTGGCGGTCCGGCCTGGCATTGGGAGCCTCGGCGCTGCCAGTACTACCTGCACAACTTTCTTTCGGCGCAACCGGACCTGAACTTCCATCATCCGGACGTCTGCGAGGCGGTACTGGACAATGTGAAGTTCTGGCTGGATCGCGGCGTGGATGGTTTTCGGCTGGATTCCATCAACTTCTGCTTCCATGATGCAGCGCTTCGCGACAACCCGCCGAAGCCGCTGGAAAAACGGGTCGGACGCGGGTTCCGACCAGACAATCCGTACGCTTTCCAGTACCACTACTACAACAACACCCGGCCGGAGAACCTGGGCTTCCTGAACCGGCTGCGCAGCCTGCTCGATCGCTATCCCGGTGCGACGACGCTGGGGGAGATCTCCTCGGAGGATTCGCTGGCGACGCTGGGGGAGTACACCAATGGCCAGCGCCTGCACATGGGCTACAGCTTTGAGCTTCTGACCGAGGATTTCAGTGTTGCGCACATTCGCGAAACCGTGCGTAATCTGGAAGCCAATATGCCTGATGGGTGGCCGTGCTGGGCCATTTCCAACCATGATGTGGAGCGCGTGGTCACGC
This sequence comes from Oleiagrimonas sp., assembly GCF_027858935.1. Classification (GTDB taxonomy): domain Bacteria; phylum Pseudomonadota; class Gammaproteobacteria; order Xanthomonadales; family Rhodanobacteraceae; genus Oleiagrimonas. Next base: position 5,418 of record NZ_JAQIBU010000333.1, read on the forward strand.
GTTGGGGCGGCGCCGATGCACCGCCGCAGCTGGCCAACCAGCTCACTGCCATGGTCTGTTCCCTGCGCGGTTCGGTCTGTGTATATCAGGGTGAGGAACTGGGGCTGACCGAGGCGCAAGTGCTGTACGAGCAGCTCAAGGATCCGTATGGCATCGCGTTCTGGCCCAACTACAAGGGTCGGGACGGATGCCGTACGCCGATGCCCTGGGATGCAAACAGTCACGCCGGCTTCACCACCGGCGATACCCCCTGGCTTCCGGTGCCGGACGACCATCGGCCCCTGTCGGTGGCTCGGCAGGAGGCCGAGCCCGGATCGACCCTGCACGGCTTTCGTGCCTTCATGCGCTGGCGCCATGCGCAGCCGGCGCTTCGCTGGGGCGATATCCGACTGCTGGATACCGAAGAACCGTTGCTCGCATTCACCCGTACCCTGGATGGCGAGACCGTGCTGGCCTGTTTCAACCTGTTACCGGATCCACTGGACGTAGCCGTACCGCTTGCACAGTCGGTGCAGCAGATCGAGGCGGATCACCTGTTACAGGGCAAGTTGCGGGGCCGGCACATGGCGCTACCTGGATATGCCGCGTTTTTCGCACGCGTCGCGAATGAGTGAACCGACCGGTGGTCTGCAGGACTTCGGGCCCAGCAACTAGAGCGTGCGGTCGCCCACCAGCACCACATCGGCCGGACGCTTGGCGAACAGCCCCACGCTGACCACGCCCACGATCTGGTTGAGCTCGGCTTCCAGGCCCAGCGGGTCGATGATGCTCAAGCCGTGAACGTCAAGAATCCAGTTGCCATTGTCGGTCACCACGCCATCGCGCCAGACGGGCTGCCCGCGGCGCTTGCTGATCTCGCGTGCCACGTGGCTTCTTGCCATAGGGATCACTTCGATCGGCAGCGGGAACTTGCCAAGCAGGTCGACCTGCTTGCTGGAATCGATGATGCACACGAAAGTGCCTGAGGCGGCCGCGATGATCTTCTCGCGGGTCAGTGCCGCACCACCGCCCTTGATCAGGCGCTTGTGCGGATCGCACTCGTCGGCGCCGTCAACATACAGCGACAACGGGCCGACCGCGTTGAGGTCCAATACCTTGATGCCGTGTGACTTCAGTTGTTGGGTGGACTGTTCCGAACTGGACACTGCGCCCTGGATACGATTCTTGATATCAGCCAGCGCATTGATGAAGTAGGCCACCGTGGAGCCCGTGCCCACGCCAATGACACTGTCGTCCTCGACATATCGAATCGCGGTTTCGCCGGCCAGTCGCTTTTCGTTGCTAGTGTTCATGGGCATGGGCAGGTGGTTACGGAGATGTCGAGGATAGCTCACGCTGCCTGAATACGTACCCGGTCGCAGGAATGCGCCTTCTCCTGCGAATAGGCAAAGGAGCCCAAGCTTGCGTGTTGCGGCCACGCCGGCGAAAACTCATCGTGGGCGTGCAGGAGACTTTGGCGTTGGGGTTATTCGAGGGCCAGGATGTGCTTCCAGGCGGCCTTGCCGACTGGCATCACCGAGAGCCGGTTTCCCTTGCGCACCAGTGGCATGTCGGCCAGTGCCGGGTCATCTTTCATTTCGGCCAGCGAGATGGTGCGCTCAAGCCGGCGCTCGAAGGCAATGTCGACCAGTATCCAGCGCGGCTTGTCGCGCGAACTTTTGGGATCGAAATGGCCGTCCTTCGGGTCGAACTGGGTCGGATCAGGGTACGCGTCGCTGGCTACGGTCGCGATGCCGACGATGCCCGGCGTGGCGCAGTTGGAATGATAGAAGAACACCTTGTCGCCAACGCGCATGTCGTCGCGCATGAAGTTGCGCGCCTGGTAGTTGCGTACACCGTCCCAGGGCTCGCGGCCCTTGCGTTCAAGGTCGTCGAGGGAAAACGCTTCCGGTTCGGATTTCATCAGCCAGTAGTTCATGATGCTCCGGTGCAGTGGATCAGTTCGTCTTCGGTAACCACGTAATCCATGGATACGTCCCACTCGCGCGTCTCGAGCGTGGGATGTTCCTGGAAGGTGTAGCCGACACCCACAAGCAACGGTCGTGTAGGGCGCGAAGTCTGGTGGAGAAAAGCAAAACTGGTGTCGTAGTATCCGCCGCCCGTGCCGATGCGGTGGCCTGTCCGATCGAAGGCCAGCAGCGGTACCAGGACAAGGTCGAGGTCGCGCGCTTGCACCGTTGCGGCATCCGCATCGGGTTCGGGTATGCCATGGCGGTTTGCCGTGACCGGCTCGCCCATGGACCAGGCTGCGAAGCTCATCTGGCGCTGTGCTGCGACGCGCGGAAGATAAAGTTGCTGGCCGCGATCGGCCAGGGGGGCGAGGGCCAGGTTCAGCGGCAACTCGCCCCTGCAGGCCCAGTAGCCCGCGACGCGGGGGGCGACAAGAAACTCGGGCAGATGCTCGAGCTGCCTGCGTACGCCCTGTGCGGCGCTCATGCGTTGCTGTGGACTGAGCGCCTTGCGCTGGACAGCCATGCGCTCGCGGAGGTTATTCAAAGTGTCCTCGACGCTGCTCACGGATGACCGGTTTCCTGTTGGCTGTAAGGATTGCGCCGTGGTGGAAGTTTTGCGGCTTAAGCCCCGACGAAAACGGCCCCGACGGGGCCGTGCTCGAGAATGGGGAGGTGTTCTCCACAATGCCGATGCGCATCGAACGACCTTGATCCGGAGGGATCAGGTGGGAGAGCTCACATGGCATCCAGGCTTTCCGTTCACGACGGACATGCTCACCAGCCATGATGT
>NZ_JAQIBU010000035.1 GCF_027858935.1 Oleiagrimonas sp.
TGCAGCGCAGCCGGAAATGCCGGCCAGGGGCGCCACGCGCCCCATCCCGGATGCGGTTTGCACCTTATCCGGGCTACCGCAGTCTGCGATTCTGCCGATGGCTCGCGTGCGGTGGCGGATAGCATCCGCCCTGCGTTTGCGGATTCAGCCGCGCCGCGACCCCGGGGTTTCGCGCGCCGACGCGCATGCCAGGCACAGGGTGATGGCCGGGTCCATGCGCAGGCGGGCCTCGGCGATGGGCTCGTCGCAGCCGGTGCATTCGCCGTAGCTGCCGTCCTCGACGCGTAGCAGTGCGGTCTTGATCCGCTGCAGGGTCTGCCCGCGCCGGCGCTGTTCGGCCAGTGCCATCTGTTGCTGTTGCATCGCATCCATGCGGGAAAGGCGGCCGACGGACGCCTGGTCGAGTTGCACCGTGGCGCGGGCATCGGCCGAGCTCGCGTCTTCCGCAAGCAGGCGCTGGCGCAACTCGAGCAGATGTCGGCGGGCCGTATCGGCGTCCATCAGCGGCCCAGGCGATGGGCCTGTTCGCGCAGGGCGTCGCGCTGGGTGCTCCAGTCGGCCAGGCGCTGGCGCTCCTGCTCGACCACCTCGGCCGGGGCGTTGTCGACGAAACGGGCGTTGCCCAGCTTGCCCTCGCACTTGGCGATTTCCTTGCCGATGCGGTCGATTTCCTTGTCCAGGCGCGCCTTCTCGGCGTCCAGGTCGATCAGGCCTTCGAGCGGAATCAGCACGCGCAGATGGCCGACCACTGCGGCGGCGGCGGCGGGCTCGGCATCTTCGGCGGCCAGCCACTGCGGCGCTTCGGTACGGCCGAGGAAGGCGATCTGCGCGGCGAACTTGTCCGCCCGCTTGCGATCGCTGGCGTCACCGTCGGCCAGCCACAGCGGGATGGTCCTGCCCGGCGCGATGTTCATTTCCGAGCGGATCCGGCGGATGCCCGAAAGCACGGCCTTGAACCACTCGATCTCGGCGCTGGCCTGGTCATCGGTGGCGATGGTGTCCGTTTCCGGCCACGGCCGGTCCATCAGGTTCTTCTCTTCGAGCACAAGACGCGGCGCGACCGACTGCCAGATTTCCTCGGTGATGAACGGGATGATCGGGTGCAGGGCGCGCAGTACGGTCTCCAGCACCACCAGCAGGGTGTGCCGGGTCGACCCTGCGGCGGCTGGGTCGTCGCCCTGCAGGGCCGGTTTGGCCAGCTCCAGAAACCAGTCGCAGTATTCGTTCCAGACGAAGACATAAAGCGCCTGCGCCAGGTGGTCGAAACGGTAGCTGGCGAAGTGCTGCTCGACTTCGCCCAGAGTCTGCTTCAGGCGCGTGAGAATCCAGCGCTCGGCTTCGGTGGCGGGCGGACCGGCGGGCGCCTCGATGCGCTCCTCGGGCAGGTTCATCAGCACGAAGCGGGCCGCGTTCCACAGCTTGTTGCAGAAGGCCTTGTAGCCCTCGGCGCGGCTGATGTCGAAGTTGATGGTGCGGCTGTAGCTGGCCAGTGCGGCGAAGGTGAAGCGCAGCGCGTCGGTGCCGATGGCGGGGATGCCGTCGGGGTAGTCCTTGCGGATGCGCTTGTCGACCTTGGCACGCACCTGCGGGATCAGTAGCGAGCGGGTGGATTTTTCCACCAGCGGTTCCAGCTCGATGCCGTCGATCAGGTCCAGCGGGTCCAGGGTGTTGCCCTTGGACTTGGACATCTTCTGGCCTTCGGCGTCGCGCACGATGGCGTTGATGTAGACCGTGCGGAAGGGCGCCTCGTCGACGAAATACTTGGTCGCCATGACCATCCGCGCGACCCAGAAGAAGATGATGTCGAAGCCGGTGACCAGCACCGCGCTGGGCAGGAAGATCTTGTCCTGGCTCCAGTTGGCGACAATCTCGCCATGCGCGTTCTTCACTGGTCCGTCGGCCGGCCAGCCCAGGGTCGAGAACGGCCACAGCGCGGAGCTGAACCAGGTGTCGAGCACGTCCTCGTCCTGGCGCAGTGCGCCGACCGGCGTGGTCTCGGCGTGGGCGCGGGCGTCGGCTTCGTCCTGGCCGACGAAGATATGGCCGGCCTCGTCGTACCAGGCCGGGATGCGGTGGCCCCACCACAGCTGGCGGCTGATGCACCAGTCCTGGATGTTGTCCAGCCACTGGGTGTAGGTGCTGGTCCAGTTTTCGGGCACGAAGTTGATCTGGCCCGAGGTGACGGCTTCCAGTGCCGGCTCGGTGATCGCCTTGCGCCCTCCGGGACGTCCGTCCGCGAGCGTGTCGGAGGTCAGGTCCACGAACCACTGGTCGGTCAGCATCGGCTCGATCACGGCATCCGAACGCTGGCTGACCGGGACCTGCAGCTTGTGCGCCCTGGTCTCGACCAGCAGGCCTTGGGCGTCCAGGTCGGCCAGCACCGCCTTGCGCGCGGCGTAGCGGTCCAGGCCCCGGTATTTTTCCGGCGCGTGGTCGTTGACCTTCGCTTCCAGCGTGAAGATCTCGATCGGCTCAAGCCCGTGGCGCTTGCCAATGTCGTAGTCATTGAAGTCGTGCGCCGGCGTGATCTTCACGCAGCCGGTGCCGAACTCGCGGTCGACGTAGTCGTCGACGATCACCGGAATCTGGCGGCCGACCAGCGGCAGGGTCAGGGTCTTGCCGACCAGATGCGCGAAGCGCTCGTCTTCCGGATGCACGGCCACGGCGACATCGCCGAGCATGGTTTCCGGACGCGTGGTGGCGATGACCACGGATGCGTCGCTGCCGGTGACCGGATAGCGGATCGACCACATGTGGCCGTCGCGCTCGACGTTGTTCACTTCCAGGTCCGAAACCGCGGTGCCCAGCACCGGGTCCCAGTTGACCAGGCGGTTGCCGCGATAGATCAGACCGGCGCGGTACCACTCGATGAATACCTTGCGCACCGCCGCGGAAAGCCCCTCGTCCATGGTGAAGCGCTCGCGCGACCAGTCGGCGGCCACTCCCAGGCGGCGCATCTGGTGGGTGATGGTGGAGCCGGACTGCTCCTTCCATTGCCACACCCGCTCGATGAAGGCTTCACGGCCCAGGTCGTGCTTGGTCTTGTCTTCGGCCGCCAGCTGGTTCTCGACGATCTTCTGCGTGGCGATGCCGGCATGATCGCTGCCGACCTGCCACAGCGCGTTGTCGCCGCGCATGCGGTGGTAGCGGACCAGCATGTCCATCACGGTCTGCTGGAACGCATGGCCCATGTGCAGCGTGCCGGTGACGTTGGGCGGTGGCAGCAGGATGCAGTACGGGTCGCCCGAGCCACTGGGCCTGAAGCAGCCGTCGGCCTCCCAGCGGGCATACCACTTCGACTCGATCTGGGTGGGTTCGAAACTCTTGTCCATGGGCAGGCTCGGGCGAGCGCCAAATGCACGGCGCGGCTACAAAGGGGAAAAGTCCATGATTGTACGGGCCCGCGGTCCCCGGCCCAAGCCTGCGGCTGCTTTACCGGGACTTCTTCCGATGGCACACAGGGGAGTCGCTTGGATGCGAACGACGGGTCCCGTCCGCAAAACATCCCTTGACGGTTTGCAGCGCGTTCGGCTCAGGCCGGCTCTCGAATGCGGCGTCCGGCCGCGTGCACGGCGTCGATCAGCACCTTGACGTGCTCGGGATCCACGCCAGGAGTGACACCGTGGCCCAGATTGAACACGTGGCCCGGATGAGGCCCGAAGGCGGTGATGGCGGCGTCGACCTCGCGCTGGATGATGTCCGGGCTGGCGAACAGCGCGGACGGATCCAGGTTGCCCTGCAGCGCCACGCGCTCGCCAACGCGATGACGGGCTTCGGCCAGGCTGATGGTCCAGTCCAGGCCCAGTCCGTCGCAGCCGGTTCCGGCCAGTGCCTCCAGGTGGCTGTTGGCCCCCTTGGAGAACAGCACCAGCGGAAGCTCACGGGCGTGTGTGTCCGCCTTCAGCAGGTCGGTGACCTGCGCCAGATAGCGCAGCGAGAAATCATGGAACATGCCCGGAGCCAGCAGGCCGCCCCAGGTATCGAACACCATCAGCGCCTGCGCACCCGCCTCGGCCTGGGCAGACAGATAGCGGGCCACCGATCGCGCCAGCACGTCCAGCAACGCGTGCATGGTCCCGGGGTCGTTCCAGGCCATCGCCTTGACCCGGGCAAAGTCGCGCGAACCCTGGCCCTCGACCATGTAGCAGGCCAGCGTCCACGGGCTTCCGGAGAAACCGATCAGCGGCACCCGGCCGTCCAGCTCGCGGCGAATCAGGCGCACCGCGTCCATCACGTAGCGCAACTCGCCGTCCATGTCGGGCACCGCCAGGCGCTGGATGTCCGCCGCGCTGCGCAGCGGGCGCTCGAACTTCGGCCCCTCGCCGGCGGCGAAGGTCAGGCCCAGGCCCATGGCGTCGGGAATGGTGAGGATGTCGGAGAACAGGATCGCCGCGTCCAGCTCGAAGCGTTCCAGCGGTTGCAGCGTGACCTCGCAGGCCAGCTCCGGGTTCTGCGCCAACGCCATGAAACTGCCGGCCTTCTCGCGGGTGGCGCGGTATTCGGGCAGGTAGCGGCCGGCCTGGCGCATGATCCACACAGGCGTGGTGTCGGTGGGCTGGCGCCGAAGGGCGCGCAGGAACCGGTCGTTTTTCAATTCAGCGGGCATGCGGAGATTCCGTGCCTTGGGCAAAGACCACGCGGAAGCCGCGTTTGATCTGGCTGTCGCGGGCCTTTTCGAAGGCCTTGATGGCGTCGTTGT
>NZ_JAQIBU010000314.1 GCF_027858935.1 Oleiagrimonas sp.
CTGTGCATCTGTTTGCCCATGACCGGATGCTGGACGCAATGATGTGGCCGGCGCAAGCCCATGAATGAATCGACCCTCCTGCCCGCGCCGCTCTGGCGCCGCCTGCTGGCCCTGGCCTACGAACTGCTGGCCGTGGTGGCCATCATCATGGTGATGGTGATGGCATGCCTGCTGCTGACCGGCGGCAAACTTGATCCACACGCGTGGTGGTACCGCGCCACGCTGCTGGCTGCCGTGGGCGCATATTTCGTCATCTCGTGGATCCGCGGCGGACAAACCCTGGGGATGCGGCCGTGGCGGCTGCGGCTGCGCGCAACGGATGGGGGGCCGGTTTCGACGCAACGTGCGCTGCTGCGCTTCGCGAGTCTCGCCGCGCCCCTGCTGCTGATCGCGCTCGCGCCCCTGACGGGTACGCGCTCCGCAATGATTGCGCCATTCGCGGCGTGGATCGTGTATCTGGCCATGGCCTTCGTCGATCCCAGGCACAGGACCGTGCAGGACCTCCTGTCCGGCACACTGCTCGAGTACCGCCCCGTTCCCCGGGACTAGACGCGACACGTCGGGATCAGGCCGCTGCGGTATCGCCCATGTCGGTCGATTGTGGCCGACCGACCCGGTACTGGCGACGCAGCATCCAGACCGCCAGCAGCGTCACGATCAGGTGCAGAGCCCACATGGGCGCGCCATTGGATACGCTGCCACGCTCGATCAGCGCCCGCGCCAGCGACAGCAGCAGGAAATACAGCAGGTAGGCCAGCACGGCGATCAGCAAGCGTCCGTAGCGCGGCTCGCGCGGCGACTGGCGTGCCAGCGGCACGGCCAGCACCAGCAATACCAGCGCAGTAATGGGTACGGCGAGACGCCAGGCCAGCTCGGCACGTGCGCCGGCATCCTTGCTCCCCATCAGCTCCAGTGTACTGGCGCGATTCAGTGGGTTGCTGGTCGTCTCGTCATGGGGCTGCACTGCAGAGAGAGCCACGTCATTGCGCTGGTAGCGCATGCGTCGCCAGTTGGGGTGGCCCAACGGTATCTGGTACTGCCAACCATCGGACAACGACAGATAGCGGCCATGCCCGTCGCTGCCCGAATAGAGTGCGCCACGCCTGGCCGTGATCAGTTTGATCCCTGCCGGGTGGGTGGCGTCGCCCGGCTTGTTGCTGGAAAGGAAGACCTGGTCCAGTCGCGTGCCTTGGTGGTTCATTCCGGCGACGAAGATCACCCCACCGCTCCCCGGAAGCTGGGTGAAACGCCCGGCCTCCAGGCCCGCGGCAATCACCGAGCGATTGGCCTCGGCCACCAGCTGGTTGGCGGTGCGGTTGGACAGTGGCCCCAGCCAGAGGGAAATCAGCGCGATCAGGAGTACCGAGGGCACGCCAAGCAGGAACACCGGCCGCAACAGACCGGCTGGCCCCATGCCAGCGGCGGCCAGGACATGCATCTCGCTTTCACGCCACAGCTTCCCCAGCGCGACCAGTACCCCAAGGAACAAGGCCATGGGCAGCAATCCGGGCAAGGCCTCGACGATACGCAGGCCAAGCACCTGGAACATCACGCTGGCCGGAAAGCTGCCATTGGCCACCTGCTGCAGCACGCGCGCAAAGGTTCCGCCGGTGAAGATCACCAGCAGCACGGTGGTCGTGGCGGCCGCACTCTGAATGAGTTGGCGCAGGAAATAGCGGTCGAGGATGCGCAGCATGCGATAATGGGGGTCACGTTTCGCATGGTGATGTACCCATGCGGCAAGGTTGAAGTGTAGCCGGTCGGGCGAATATCGCGCAGGCCGTCTGCTTGATTCCGCGATCCGTGTTCCGGAGCCGGGGTATCACTGCATTTCGACCGACGCCCCCAATCCAGCTGAACAGAAGGACGCATTGATGACCCTGCAACTGAGCTTGAATACCGGCACTCCCGAATCCACCGATACACCCTGCGCCATCGTCGGCGTGTTCACCAATGGCGTGCTTTCGGATGCAGCCGAAGCCGTGGACAAGGCCTCCGGAGGCGCCATCCAACGCCGCATGAAAGCGGGTGACATCAACGGCAAGCTCGGCAGCACGAACACGCTGTTCGAGCTTGAAGGCATCAAGGCCGGACGCGTGCTGGTCGTCGGCATGGGCGTGCACGCCGAGCTCGATGCCGGTCGATTCCAGCAGGCCTGCCTGGCGGCTGGAAAGACCGCATCCGACCTGCCTGTGGTGGCGGCCACGTCCTGGCTGGGCACCCTCGATGTGCCGGGCAAGGATGCCGAATGGCGTGTACGAACCGAGGCGCTGGCCTTCGACCATGCCGCCTATCGCTATACCGCCACCTTCAAGGCCGATGCCGAATCGCGCGAACCCAAGTTCCGGTCACTGGCCCTGACCGGCACCACCGATGCGGCCACCCTGGATACGGCCCGCGCCATGGCCGAAGGCGTGCGCTTCGCACGCAACCTGGGCAACCTGCCGCCGAACATCTGTGTCCCGGCGTTCATTGCCGAGCAGGCCACCGCATTCGCCGAACAACATGACGGCGTGGACGTCGAGATCCTCGAACGCGATCAGATGGCCAAGCTGGGCATGACCTCGCTGCTGGCCGTGGCGCGCGGTTCACGCAACAGCCCGCGCCTGATCGTGTTGAAGTGGAACGGCGGTGCCAAGGGCGACAAGCCCTACGCGTTCGTCGGCAAGGGCGTGACCTTCGACAGCGGTGGCCTGAACCTGAAGCCGACCGGCTCCATGGAGGAGATGAAGTTCGACATGTGCGGTGCAGCCGGCGTGCTGGGCGGTTTCGTCGCGGCGGTGGAAATGAAACTGCCGTTGAACCTGGTCTGTGTGGTGCCGTCGGTGGAAAACATGCCGGACGGCGACTCCTACCGCCCCAGCGACGTGGTGACCACCATGTCCGGCCAGACCGTCGAGGTGCTCAACACCGACGCCGAGGGCCGCCTGATCCTGTGCGACGCATTGACCTACACCCAGCGTTTCGATCCCAGGGCCATCATTGATGCGGCAACCCTGACCGGCGCCTGCGTAGTGGCCCTGGGCAACCACGCCACCGGCCTGATGAGCAAGCACGATGACCTGGCCGATGAACTGCTGGCCGCGGGTGAGGCCACCCTCGACCGGGCTTGGCGTCTTCCGCTGTGGAACGACTACCAGAAGCAACTGGAATCGGCCTTTGCCGACTTTGCCAACATCGGCGGCAAGACGGCCGGAGCCATCACCGCTGGCTGCTTCCTTTCACGTTTCACCGAAGGCCAGCGCTGGGCGCACCTGGACATCGCCGGTACGGCCTGGGAATCGGGCCGCAAGGGCCTGGCCAGCGGTCGCCCGGTCTCCCTGCTGGCACAATGGCTGATGGATCGCTGCGCGTAGGCCTGTGCGCCTCCCCCTGCGCCAAAGTGACTGCCTTCAGTCGCGAGCAGGGGGAGCGCATTCCCGCTCGGGAACGGTTTGGTCGCGAGTGGTTTTCCCTCGGTCCACAGTGATGCGTCGCTGTTATCCTGATCCCTGAATCCCCAAGCCTGCTTGCGTGCCCATGCCCCGCGCCGATTTCTACCTGATCGACAAGCCCATCTACCGCGAGGACCCGCTGCTGCTGGTCTGCAAATTGGCGCAGCACGCCTGGTCGGC
>NZ_JAQIBU010000323.1 GCF_027858935.1 Oleiagrimonas sp.
TGGACAGGGTCCGCAGCACGCCAAGGTTGGCATAGCGGTCCAGCAGCGTGGTCGCGGACGCGGCGCCGGCGTATTCCATGTAGGCCTCGTCGACGATCACCAGGGCGCGCTCGGCCAGCCCCGCGGCCAGCCGCTCGATGGTGGCCAACGGCACCAGCCCGCCGGTGGGATTGTTGGGCGTGCACACGAACACCAGTTTCACCGCGGGCGACAGGCCCGCCAGCACGGCATCCGCGTCCAGGCTGAAATCATGATTCAGCGGCAGGACCTCGACTGCGGCGCCCTGCACGTTTGCGCACACCGCGTACATGCCGAAGGTCGGAGGACTGATCGCGATGGCATCCTTGCCGGGACGGCAGAATGCGCGCACCAGCAGATCAATGGCCTCGTCGCTGCCGCGTCCCACCAGCAACTGCTCCTCGCGCACCTCGTAGAGGCTCGCCAGGCGCGCCCGAAGCGCGCCGGGCTGCGGATCGGGATAACGGTTCAGGCCCAGCGTGTCGCCCTGCGACGGCCACGGCGACTCGTTGGCATTGAGCATGATCCGCGCGCCCAGCGCCTCCATCCGCGCCGAGGAATACGGTGTCAGTGCGCGCACTTCGGCACGCGCAAGATCGAGCACGCTCATGCCGATGCCTCCGCCAGAGCGGCCAGGCGCACGCGCACCGCTTGCGCATGCGCGCCCAGGCCCTCGGCATCGGCCAGGATCACGGCGCAGGGACCGATGCCGCGCAGGCCGTCAGCGGACAGCTGCTGCACAGTCACCTGTTTCATGAAGCTGGCCACCGACACGCCGCTCCAGGCGCGTGCATGGCCGTAGGTCGGCAGCACATGGTTGGTGCCGCTGCAGTAATCGCCCACCGACTCCGGCGACCATGCGCCCAGGAACACCGACCCGGCGCTGTCGATGCGCTCGAGCAGCGCGCGCGGATCGGCCACATTGAGAATCAGGTGTTCCGGCGCATAGGCATTGCTGACCTCGGCCGCCTGCTGCAGCGATTGAACCTGCACGATGCGGCTGGCTTCGAGCGCCTGGCGGGCGGTGGTCTCGCGCGCAAGCGCCTTCACCTGACGCTCGACCTCGCCCTGCACGGCTGCGGCCAAAGCCGGTGCATCGGTCACCAGCAGCACCTGGGAATCGGGACCATGCTCGGCCTGCGACAGCAGGTCGGCGGCGACAAAGCGCGGATCGGCCTCGGCATCGGCAATCACCAGCACCTCGGACGGTCCCGCCGGCATGTCGATGGCCGGCCCGCCCGGTTCGGCCGAGACCTGCTGCTTGGCCTCGGTCACCCAGCTGTTGCCGGGGCCGAACAGCTTGTCGCAGCGCGGCACGCTGACGCTGCCCACGGCCATGGCGGCAATCGCCTGCGCGCCGCCCAGGCGGAACACCTGCGTGATGCCGCACAGGCGGGCCGCGTAGAGCACCGCGGGATCCACGCTGCCGTCCTTGCGCGGCGGCGTGCACAGCACCACCTCTCGGCATCCGGCCAGCTGGGCGGGCACGCCCAGCATCAGCGCCGTGGACGGCAGCGGCGCGCTGCCGGCCGGCACGTACAGGCCCACCCGGACCACCGGTCGCAGCACGCGTTCACAGACCACGCCGGGCGCGGTTTCCACGCGGACCGGTTGCGGTGCGGCGGCGCGGTGAAAGGTTTCGATCCGTTCGCGGGCCTCGGCGATGGCCGCTTTCAGGGCCGGATCGAGCGTGGCTTGCGCGGCGTCGAAATCGGCCGCCGGCACGGCCAGTTCGTCCAGGCGACACCCGTCCAGGCGCTCGGTCAGCGCGCGCAGCGCAGTGTCGCCATCACGCCGCACCTCGGCGATGATCGCGGCCACGGCCTCGGCGCGTTCCCGGCTGCGCGCCTGCGCCGGGCGCTGCAACACGTGCTCGCGGGCGGCTGCGTCCAGTCGGTTCCAGTCGACAGTCTTCATGCCAGCATCTTCTCCACGGGTAACACCAGCATGCCCTGCGCGCCGGCGCGCTTCATGGCCTCCAGTTCCTGCCAGCTGACGTTGCCGCTGCACACGCACTGCAGCGAAATCGCCTCGGGCTGGCCCTCGATCGTGGTGATGGTCGGTATCGGCTGGCCGGGCAGCAGGTCGACGATGGTGTCCAGTGCGGCGCGCGGTGCCTGCAGCAGCAACAGGCGCGACTCGCGCACGTTCAGGACCCCGTCGAGACGGCGCAACAGCAGTTCCATCAGGTCGCCCCGCTCGTCCAGCGGGGTCTCGGCCGCGCCGGCCAGCACGGCCTCGCTCTGCATGATCACGACGGCCTCGCGCAGCTGGTTGGCGACCAGGGTCGCACCGCTGGAGACCAGGTCGCAGATCAGGTCGGCCGTGCCCAGCTTCGGTGCGATCTCCACCGATCCGGACAGGGTCACGATCTGCGCATCGACATCATTGCGCCGCAGCCAGTCGCCCAGCTGGTGGGGATAGGTGGTGGCGATGCGCTGGCTAGCCAGCTGCTGCGGACCGTTCCACTCCTGGTCCTGCGGGATCGCGATCGACAGGCGGCAGCCGCCGAAGCCCAGCGCGCGCAGCTCCTGGATCGAGGCCTCGCCGCCGGCCGCCAGTGACGCCTCCTGCATGACGTTGCGTCCAACCACGCCGAGATCGCACACGCCGTCGGCAATCAGCCCCGGGATGTCATCGTCACGCACCAGCAGCAGGTCGACGGCCATGTTCTCGCCAAAGCAGAACAGCTTGTCGCGGCTGCTGCGAAAGCGCAGCCCGCAGCGCGTCAGCAGGTCGCGCGACGGATCGCCGAGGCGGCCGGATTTCTGAACCGCGATGCGCAGTCGGTCACGGGGGATCATGCAGGTGCTCCTTTGCTGTTTGTCTGGCGTCGCCGGGTGCGCGCCGAGGCGGCGGCCATGTAGCCGCCATTGCCCTGGTTGATGAACCGCGCCACGCGGCCGATGGTGGTGATGCTGACCGCGGTGCGCTCATGGATCTCGCGGTACGGCAGGCCATCCAGCACCAGCGGCACCACGCTCCAGCGATCGGTCAGCGCCTCCAGCTCGGCCGGGGTGCACAGGTCGCGCAGGAAGGCACGCATTTCCTCGACATCGCGCAGGGTCAGCAGGGCCTTGCACAAGCTGGCCTCGACGTCCTCATGCGGGACCTGGGGTTGCAGTGTTCGTCGCTTCATAATGTATTAACGCATTAGTACGTTGATGCGCATTCTAGGGAGCCTCCGGCGCATGTGCAAGCGCCGTTGCGCAACGCAACCACAAGCATCCCGCAGAGTCTCCCGGACGGGCCATGCAGGTTGTCCACAGACATTGTGGAGACGGCTGCGCAAAGCCTGTGGATAAGCCGGGTCCAGTCCTTTGAAAACATGCACATGGACCATCATGATCAATTCTTGACCGGTGCTCGATATGGGCGCCGTGACGCGCACGGGCAGTGCGCATCAAAGCCGCTCGCCTGCACGGTCCCCGGCTCAAATGCATCAGGCGGTTGGCGCAAGCCCACGCGGAGGCGGTCGCTGCGTGATGACTATAAAAGGGCGCCGCTGGCAACCAGTGCACACACGCTGCGTACGTCGCTGTCCATCGGCCGATCGCTGCGCAGGAAATCGATGTGCTCGCGCAGTCGCGCCAGTGCCGTGCGCACCGCCTCGCCGGCGTGAAACTCCTGCGTGTCCGCCAGGGCCTGCATCAGGGCACGCACCTCGGTCTCGAATTGAACCTGTTGCGGACCCTCTGCGCGGGGTGCGCCATGGATCTTTTCGGCAAGCGCTTGCCAGTCGCCCTGCCCGGCCAGATGGCGGGCCGCGTTGAGCATGTCCTGACGGTATTCCAGCGCCTGCGCGGCGGTGTACAGCTCCAGCGCGATGGCGTATCCCAGATCCTCGGTCATCTCCAGCACGTGGCGCGCCTCGTTGGCGCCCATCGACACATGATCCTCGGCGTTGGCACTGGTGGGCACCGAATACACCGAGGCCGGATGCGCGCGAGTGGCCAGGTCGTTGACCAGCCCGGCCGCGGTGTACTGCACGATCATGAAACCGGAGTCGGTGGCATCCTCGTTGCCGGTCAGGAAGGCGGGCAGACCGTCGTTGTTGGCCGGATCCACCAGCTTGTTCAGGCGCCGCTCGGAGATCGAGGCCAGCACGGGTATCGCGGCCTTGACGTAGCTCATGGCCAGGGCCAGCGGCATGCCGTGGAAGTGGCCGGCGGAGATCACCTGGTCCTCGATATGACGAGGGTTCTCGGCGTCCGGAAACAGCAGCGGATTGTCGGTGACGGCGTTCAGCTCGATGTCGATCACGCGGCAGGCCTGCGCCACCGCATCGCGCACCGCGCCGTGCACCTGCGGCACGCAGCGCAGGCAATAGGCGTCCTGGGGCTGATGCTTCTTGCCGCCCTTGAACGGCAGGAAGCGGTTGTAGAAGGCCTCCCGGCCATGGCGCTGGTTGAGCGGCACCCAGTCCCAGTAAATATCAAAGCGCTGGGCCTGCGCCTCGGGCGTATGCCACGCCTCCACCGTCCAGGGCCGGAACCTCGGCACCAGGTGATAGGGAATGTCGACCAGGGTCGAACCGTCCAGCAGCTTGCGCAGGTTGCTGGCGGTCTCGACCTGGCCGGGATGCGGGCGCAGCGCGTGCACTTCCTCGCGCAGGGCGCCGCTGCGTCCGGCAAAGGCATCCAGCGACATCGCGGCGGCAAGGTCCGCGGTGGCCAGCAACTGCTGCATCTTCTGCAGCGCCAGCACGGCAGTGGCCAGCATCTGGGTGGTGCCGTTGTTGAGCGCCAGGCCTTCCTTGAACGACAGACGGATCGGCTTGAGCCCGGCCTTGTCCAGGGCCTCGGCCCCGGGCATGCGCTGGCCCTCGAAGAAGGCCTCGCCCCCGCCCAGCAACACGATCGCCAGATGCGAGAGCGGCGCCAGGTCGCCGCTGGCGCCGACCGAGCCCTTCTGCGGGATCACCGGGATCACGTCATGATTGAGCAGATCGGCAAGCGCGCGAAGCGTGCACACGCGGATGCCGGAGTGGCCGCGCATCAGGGTATTGATGCGGATCACCAGCATCGCCCGCACCACTTCGGGCGCAAACGGCGCGCCCACGCACACGGCATGGGTGACGATCAGGTTGTGCTGCAGTTCCTCCAGCAACGAGCCCTGCGGCGCATCGGGATGGCCGCCCGGCAGCTCGTCACGGGCGCGATGCGCGCCCAGCAGGCGATCGGCATTGCTGCCGAAACCGGTGGTGACACCGTAGATCGGTTCGCCGCAATCGACCTTGGCGGCCAGGAAGTCGGCCGTGCGCTGCACCTTCTGCAGCTGGTTGGCATCCATCTCCACACCCGCGCCAGCGGCCACTGCAGCCACCTGCTCGCGGGTCAGGCCCAGGCCATCGAGATGGATCGTGTGCTTGCGGTTCATGGCTGTTGTCCCTCGCCGTATGGCGCGCTCAGTCGCGCTGCACCGGCATCACGGCGGCCTGTTCCAGCTCCACACGCAAGCTGCGGATCAGTTGCTCGCGCTCGACCTCGAACTGGTCGTTGCGACGCATGTCCTTGACCGTGACGGTGCCCTTGGTCATTTCCTCTTCGCCCAGCACCAGCACGAAGCGGATGCCGGCGCGGTCGGCGTACTTGAACTGCTTGCCCAGCTTGCCGCCATCGAGCACTGCCTCGGTGGCGATGCCGCCGGCGCGCAGCTCGCTGGCCAGGGCCAGGTACTCGGGCAGGTGTGCTTCGTCCATCTGCGTGACCAGCGCCTGCACGGTGCTGTCGGAGGTGTCGATCAGTCCGGCCTCGCGCAGCTGCCAGAACAGGCGCGTGACGCCGATCGAGATGCCCACGCCGGGCAGGTGCGACTTGGTGTACTGACCGGCGAGGTTGTCATAGCGTCCGCCCGAGCAGATCGAACCGATCTCCGGGTGCTCGTTCAGCGTGGTCTCGTAGACCATGCCGGTGTAGTAGTCCAGGCCGCGCGCAATGGAAAGGTTCAACGCGAAGTGCGACTCGGGCACGCCCAGGTCGTGCACCATCGACAGCACCTGCCTGAGCTCGTCGCGGCCCTGCTCGAAGGTCTCGCTGCCGGCGCCGAGCGCGTCGAGCTTGGCGACCGCATCAGCCAGCGAAGTCGAGCGCACCTGCACGAATTCCAGGATCCTTGCCACCACCTCGGCGGACAGGCTGAACGGCTCGTCCTGCAGCGTGCTGCGCACCGCCTCGGCGCCGCGCTTGTCCAGCTTGTCGACTTCGCGCAGCACCAGCATCTGCTGCTCGCCGTCGGCGATGCCCAGGCTCTCGAAAAAGCCGCGCATCAGCTTGCGGTGGTTGAGCTGGATGGTGAACGGCCCGATCGCGAGGTCACGGAACACGCTGTAGATGACGGCCGGAATCTCGGCGTCATAGCGGATCGACAGGTGATCCTTGCCGATCACGTCGATGTCGCACTGGTAGAACTCGCGGAAGCGGCCGCGCTGGGCGCGCTCGCCGCGGTACACCCGCTGGATCTGGTAGCGCCGGAACGGGAAGCTCAGCTCGCGCTCGTGCTCGGCCACGTAGCGGGCCAGCGGCACGGTCAGGTCAAAGCGCAGCGCCAGTTCCGGCTGCGCATCTTTTTCCAGCGCCCCGGTGGACTGCACAAAGTACACCTGGCGCTCGGTCTCGCCGCCGGACTTGGTCAGCAGGATGGAGCTGTACTCCATCACCGGGGTCTCGATCGGCAGGAAGCCGAAGCGCTCGTAGTTGCGCGCGATGGTGTCCAGCATGCGCTGGAAGGCGATCTGCTCGCGCGGCAGCAATTCGAGCACGCCGGGCATGGTTCGGGCCTGGGTCTGCGCCATGGATTCCTCGTTCTCGGGCGTCACGGTCGGTAGCGGATACACGGCTGCCGGGCGTCCCTTGGGAACCCGGCTTGCCAGCCGTCTAGAATAACAGACTCATGATCGTGTTTCGGCCATGGCAGCGCTCTGGCCATGTTGCCTCTTGCCGCGCAGGTGGTTATCATGCCCGGCTCCCGTCGGGGTGTAGCTCAGCCTGGTAGAGCGCTACGTTCGGGACGTAGAAGTCGCAGGTTCAAATCCTGTCTCCCCGACCAACGCACTACCTTGGTAAACCCGGCTTGGACGGCACCTCAGCGCTGCAAAGCGTGTCCCGCGTCCCAAACGGGTCCATGGATGACGATTTTCTTGGCATGGAGGAACATACTCGTTTCGAGCGCGAGAACGTAAAAGTGCGCTCGCAGATCTGATATCAGCTGTTCCTACAGGGGGGACAACGTGATGCCTGATCAACGGACCCGGTTCGCCCGGGCACGTTGCTCGTTCGTGGTATTCGCCGTTCTGGCCTTCGCAGGCCCCGGCGAGGCGAACCCGCACGCGCTGCCTCCATCCCCGCCCCCTTCCCAGACGATCACCCGGATCACATCCCTGCGCGCCCAGGGCGACTGGACGCGTGCGCTTGCCCTGTGCGAGAGCGCCCTGCGCCGGCATCCAGAGGACCGTGGCCTCAAGCTCCAGCGCATCCTGATCCTGGCCGACGCCGGCGCCGCCTCGCGCGCACGGCAACTGGCCGGACAATTGTCGCCACCAGTCTCCACGGCGCTGCGCGCCCGGCTGGATGCGGATGTCGCCGCCCGGCAGGTGCGCCGGGCCCGATACGCGCCGGAACCGCGCACGGGCAATCCCTACGCCATGGCCGACCAGGCCGCCGCGCAGCTTGCGGCCATCGCCAGGCGCTATCGGCAGAGTGAACCCGCCGTCGCCAAGCGCGCAGAACTGGACCGGCTGATCGCCCTGCAGGCCGGTGGTCGTGATGCCGCGGTGGTGGCGGCCTACGACGCCATGCCACCGGCCCAGCGTCAGGCTCTGCCGCAGTACCTGGCCGGACCCGTGGCCGATGCCCTCTTGCGCATGCGCCGCCCCGAGGAGGCCATCGCGTTGCTGCAACGCCACTACAAGCCCGGCGCAGCGATACCCGAAGGGGCCTCGGATCCGGCGATCGTGCTGTCCTACGCCTGGAGCGAGTCCGGCCACTATGCGCGCGCGCGCAAGGTCATCGACCGCGCCACCGCCGCACAACCGGTCTGGAAGCACGTGAGTAGCCAGAAAGCCTCGCAGCCCAACCCGAACCGCAGCGAGGACGCGCTGAATGCCGCCTTGTTGCGGGCCTACAACCAGTTGCTGGCCACGTCATGGTCACGCCTTCGCCGTGGGGTCGACGAAGCACCCGACAATGCCTCCTGGCGGCGTGAACTGGGCAATGTCGAGCGCTATCGTGGCTGGCCCCGGCTGGCCGAGCAGGACCTGCTGATCGCGCAGAACCTCGATCCCCTCGATATCAACACCCGTCTGGCCCTGATCGAGACCTGGCGCGACCTGGGCGACTTTGACCGCGTGGAGCCGGCGCTGCGTCCGCTGGAGAAGCGCTACACCCGCAGCGAACGGGTACAGCGCGAACGCCTGGCCTGGGACCGTCAACGCGGCTGGCAACTGGACGCCGAGCAGGGCTTCGGTCGCGGCCACTCGCCCGATTACGGGGATCGCGACAACAACACCCAGATCGAATTGGCATCGCCGCTGCTGGCCCGTCACTGGCGCGTCTACGGGCTGGGACGCCGCGCCGGGGCCTCGCTGCCGGAGGGACACGCCACGCGCAGCCAGTTCGGCGTGGGCCTGCGCGGCCAATGGCGCGGGCTGCTTGCCTACGTGCAGGCGCTGACCCCGCTGGACCGGTTTTCGGGCAAGACCGCATGGGAAGCCGGTTTCGACTGGGGGCTGAGCGATCACTGGTCCTGGCAGACCGATGCCAGCACCTCCAGCGCGGATGCGCCCCTGCGCGGCCGCTATTACGGCATCACCGGACGCAGCGTGAACAGCCGCCTGCAATGGCGTGCCAGCGAGCTGCTGCGTGCCAGCCTGCATGCCGGCGTGATGAACCTGAGCGACGGCAACCATCGGCAAAGTTACGGCGCCGACGTGATGGGACGGGTGTGGACCGGCCCCCGCCTGCTGATCGACCTGGGCGGCGCCGCCGACACCTCCCGCAACAGCCTGCTCAACCAGCCCTACTACGACCCCGCGCGTGACCGCAGCATGACGCTCAATGCGCACATCGAGCAGACCCTGATCGATCGCTACGAGCGCAGCTGGAAGCAGACCCTGGATATGGCTGCGGGCCGCTACAGCGAGCGCGGCTACAGCACCGGCTGGATGGCCGACGTCGTCTACGGCCAGCGTTATGCGCCGCATGACGGCCTGCGTTTCGGCTGGCAACTGGGCTGGCACAACCAGCCGTATGACGGACGCCGCGAATCGCGCGTGACCCTGGCCCTCAACATGCATTGGGGAGAATGACCATGCGCCGCCTCCTGCTTGCGCTGCTGCTGTTGATCGCCCTGCCCGCCCATGCCGGACGACTGGTGATCCTCAGCTATCACGACGTCTTCACTCCCGCCGACGGACCGATCACCGATCCGGATGCGATCAGCCTCGACCATTTCGTCGGCCAGCTGGACTACTTGCATGCGCACGGCTGGACCCCGATCAGCGCCGCCCAGCTGCGTGCCTCCATGCGCGGTGGACCGGCGCTTCCCGACAAGGCCGTCATGCTGACCTTCGACGACGGCATGGAAAGCTTCTATACCCGTGTCTACCCGCTCTTGCAGGCCTACCATGCGCCCGCGCTGCTGGCGGTGGTCGATCACTGGATCGACCAGCCCAAGGGCACCTCGTTCAACTACAACGGCAAGGATTGCAGCAGCGCGTGCTTCGTCACCTGGGCGCAGATCCGCGAGATGCGGGCCTCGGGCCTGGTCGAGATCGCCTCGCACACCGACAACCTGCACCACGGCATCATCGCCAATCCGCAGGGCAACAAGCTGCCGCCCGTCATCGCCCGCCGCTACGACCGCGCCACCGGCACCTACGAAACGCGCGCGCAGTGGCGTCAGCGCATTCGCGCCGACCTGACCCGCAGCGTGCGCGAAATCACCCGGCGCGCCGGGGCGGCCCCCAAGGCCATCGTCTGGCCCTACGGCGCCTACAACCAGCAGGCCCGCAAGATCGCCGCCGATCTGGGCATGACCCTCTCGCTCACGCTCGGGGATGGCACGCCGCGTCCGCGCCGCGAGCAGACCCAACCGCGCCAGCTGCTGGGCGGCAACACCAGCGTGCAGGACCTGGAGTGGATGCTGCGCAAGCGCAAGCCGATCGCGCCGGTGCGCGCCGTCCAGGTCGACCTGGACTACGTCTACGATCCCGACCCGGCGCAACAGGAACGCAATCTCTCGCGTCTGCTGGACCGCATCAAGCGCATGCACGTCACCCAGGTCTGGCTGCAGGCCTATGCCGATCCCGACGGTGATGGCGTGGCCGACGCGGTGTACTTCCCCAACCGGCACCTGCCGATGCGCGCGGACCTGTTCTCGCGCGTGGCGTGGCAGCTGCAGACCCGCTGCCAGGTGCATGTGTATGCATGGATGCCGGTGCTGGCCTTCAAGCCCCGCAAGGGCGACCCGGTGGGCCGCATGACCATCGGCGGCGACGACGGCGACGTGGCGCGCCTGGATCCTTCGCGTGCGCCTGTGCGCCGCTGGATCGGCGAGTTGTACACGGACCTGGCCTCGCATGCCGCCTTCGACGGCCTGCTGTTTTCCGACGACGCACTGCTGAGAGAGGGTGACCGCCTGCACCAGGCACCGCCACCCGGACCCGCACGTACCCGCTGGCTGATCGACTTCACCCACCAGCTGGCCGCGCGCGTGCGCCAGTGGCAGCCGCAGCTGCGCGTGGCCCGCAACCTTTTTGCCCGCCCCGTGCTGCATCCCGAGGCGGAAAAGGATTTCGCGCAATCGTTGCCGGCTTTCGTGCGCGCCTACGACGAGATCGGCCTGATGGCCATGCCGCAACTGGACCACGTGCAGCGTGCCCGGTCCTGGCTGAAGAAACTGGCGCGTGTCGTCCAGCGTACGCCCGGCGCGTCGGCGCGCACCGTGTTCGAACTGGCGGCCCGGGACTGGCGCAGCCGCAAGCCCATACCCGCCGCGCGGATGCGCGCACGGATGCACCTGCTGCAGGTGGAAGGGGCCCTGCATCTTGCCTACTACCCGGATGACTTCCTGACCAACCATCCGGCACTCGAGCACATCCGTCCGGACATCTCCGCCGCCACCTATCCGTACAAGGAGCGCTGAGCATGCACGGTTTCAGCGCCATCAAGTCCTTCCTGCTCGCCTTCGCGTTCTACTATCCATTGATCATGTCGATGCTGTGGATGAGCGGCAGCCTGCTCTACTACTTCCGCCGCGAGCGCAAGAGGCCCCCACGCACCCAGCCGCACCCGCTGCCCGGATACCCACCGTTGAGCGTGATCGTGCCCTGTCACAACGAGGGCCGGCAGGTGCGCGAGACCATCCTGCAGCTGAAAAAGCTGAAATGGCCCGAGTTCGAGATCATCGCCATCAATGACGGCTCGACCGACGATACCGGCGAGCTGCTGGAGGCCCTGCTCGAAGAGGTGCCGCAACTGCGCGTGCTGCATTTCTCCAGCAACCAGGGCAAGGCCACCGGCCTGCGCATGGGGGCGCTGGCCGCGCGTCACGAATACCTGATCTGCATCGATGGCGACGCGCTGCTGGACGAATACGCCGGGCACTGGATGATGCCGCACTTCCTGGCCAGTCCGCGCGTGGGGGCCGTCACCGGCAACCCGCGCATCCGCAACCGCAGCACGCTGCTGGGCAAACTCCAGGTCGGCGAATTCTCCTCGATCATCGGCCTGATCAAGCGCGCGCAGCGCACCTACGGTCGCATCTTCACCGTATCGGGCGTGATCACCGCCTTCCGCAAGCGGGCCCTGCAGGATGCGGGTTACTGGCATACCGACATGGTCACCGAGGACATCGACATCAGCTGGCAGTTGCAGTTGCGCCACTGGGACATCCGCTATGAACCCAATGCACTGTGCTGGCTGCTGACACCGGAAACCCTGCGCGGACTCTGGCGCCAGCGGCTGCGCTGGGCGCAGGGCGGCTGCGAGGTGATGCTGCGCTACGCCAAACAATTGCCGAAATGGCGCATGCGGCGCATGTGGGGCGTTCCGATCGAGTATCTGCTCAGCGTGCTGTGGGCCTACTGCATGCTGGCCATCATCGTGCTCTGGATCCTGGGCAAGTTCGTGCCGCTGCCGCCGGGACTGCAGGTGCCCACCATGATCCCGCACTGGCACGGCGTGATCCTGGGCCTCACCTGCCTGCTCCAGTTCCTGATCAGCCTGGTCATTGACCGGCGCTACGAGACCCGCATCGGACGCAACTATTACTGGATGATCTGGTACCCGGTCGCGTACTGGTTGATCAACACCTTCACCACCGTGGTCGCCGTGCCCAAGGCCTTGTTGCGCAAACGCAAGCAACGCGTGGTCTGGGTCAGTCCGGACCGGGGGAATCGATGAAAGCCGAAACCATGATCATCAGCAACGGGCCCCGACTGCCGTTGCTCAACCGCTCGCTCTACGCAGTGGCCACCTTGCTGTGCTGGCTGGCCTGGGGCTATCTGTGGCTGCCGCTGGTGACTCTGATTGCCTGGATGATGGGCGCGCATACGGCATGGATCGAGTTGTCGGCCGAAGACCACCTCAAGCATCTGAGCGACCTGCTCTACATCTGCATGTATGCCGGCATCTGCGCCGTGATTTTTTCGTCGTGGGCCTATTACAACCAGTGGCGTTTCGCCAACCGCACAAGGCGCATGCGGCCGGACATGAACGTCAGCCTGGAAGAGCAGGCGCAAACGCTGAAGAGCACGCCGGACATGGCGCGCGCGCTGCGCAAGCAGCGCAGCAGCGTGATCGACTTTGGCGATGGCCAGGTTCCGATGCGGCTTGTCCGGCAGGCCGATCCGCTGGCCGCCGAACAGGCGACCGAGCACGCCTGAGGGCGCGCGATGGACGGCCTTACATGGTCTGCGTGGGGCGGTCGGAATTGAGCGAGCCGCCGAGGATCGACTCGATCTTGGTGCGCGCGGTCTCGCCGTCGGAGCTTTCATTGAACTGGATGCCGATGCCGGCGGTGCGGTTGCCCTGGGAACCGACCGGGGTAATCCAGGCCACCTTGCCGGCCACCGACAGGCGCTCGTTGACTTCGGTCAGGGTGAGCAGCAGCACCACCTCGTCACCGAGGTCATAGCGCTGGGCCGTGGGTACGAACAGACCACCGCCCTTGAGGAACGGCATGTAGGCGTTGTAGAGCGCCCCGCGGTCCTTGATTTTAAGCGACAGGATGCCCTGCCGCGCTGCGCCTGCCACACTCATCGATCATCTCCTGTTCGCTTGAGCTTGTGCCATCACTTGGCCGTGGTCAAGGGCGCCCAGCCCCAGCGATCGAAAATCCATGCGCTGCGCCACGGGCATTCCATGCGCAGGTAGAGCGGTCCCGCGTCGATGGCCGCTTGCGGCAGGTGCAGCGTCATATCCTTTCGATCCCAGGACAGCGGCGCGTCGCTGCCGCGCCAGGTCCACGACCGGGTGGGGCTGGCCAGGATCAGGCGGACCATGCCGGCCATGGTCCTGTGCATGGGCCAGGGGATGTGCACTGAGGGACCACATGCCGTGGCGGTGACGACCGGCATGAAGGTTTCCCGCTCGCGGACATGCACCAGCATGCGTTGCTGACCGAAGACCATCTGGCTGCGGTGCTGCATGATCGCGGCGCGCTTGGCTTCACGCATCCGCGCATCCAGCCGGACCGTGAACGCGGAAGGCGTCTCCTTGGCCGTCCCGTGCAGGGTGTATCCCAGCACCTGCGGCAGCAGGCCGGCGCGATACAAGGCCAGGCCCATCAGGACGTGGGTCGCCGAATGGTCCGGATGGCGGTCGGCCAGCGAAGGCATCACCAGCACGTGCGGACGCAGGGCTTGCAGGCGCTGCGCCAGGAGACGCACGCTCTCGTCCAGGCGGGTGCGGATGCGTGCGTTCAGGCCCATGTCCTCCCAGTGCAGGCATTCGAGCACCACTTCGGGCACCTGCAGTTCGGCCAGGCCCGCGCGCGCCTCGTTGTTGCGGCGCGCACCCCAGCGCGCGCGGTCTATTGCACGGATGCGCAGGCGGCGCTCCTGGACGCGCTGCGGCCAGGGGTTGGTTTCGCCGTCGCTGAATTGCCAGATGTGCACCTGCCTGCCCTGGCTGCAGGCCTGCTGCAACAAACCCGCGGCGGCCAGCACCTCGTCATCCGGATGCGGTGAAATCAGCAGCAGGCGTTCGCCGTGAAGACGAAGGCTGGCGTGCTGTGGGTGGTCGCGGTAAACCGCCATGAGCACTCCGCAATCAGCGCCAGTCGCAGAGCAGTTCCAGCACCACAAGGTCATTGCGCAACGGGCCGCGCAACGCGTCCCGGGCCTTGTTGGCCTTTGCGTACCAACCGGCCAGCGCCGGGGATGGCAGAGTTGAATGCAGCACGTCGGGCTGATTGGAACTGCGCGCACGCAGCTCCTCGACCACGGCCTGGGCGGCAAACCACAGGCGTTGTTCCGGCGCATCACCGGCCCAGCGCGTGGCCACAGCGCCGGGCTCGCTACGGCCGGCGGCCAGGGCCGCAAGATCGGCGCGCACCTGCTTGCGCTGTTCCAGGGCTTCGCCATCGGCCCAGTCCCGAGCCAGGCCGGGATTGCCAGCCGATGCATCCAGCGCCGCGGCGGCCTGCTCCACCCCCTCGGCCTGGAGCCATTGCAAGGCTTCGGCCCGTGGCGGCATGCGAAACTCGATGCGCTGGCAGCGGCTGCGGATGGTCGCCGGCAGTCGCCATGGCGCATCCGCCACCAGGATCAGGATGCTGGCCGCCGTGGGCTCTTCCAGCGTCTTCAGCAGCGCGTTGTAGGCCGAGGCATTCATCGCATCGGCCGGGTCGATGCAGGCCACCTGCCAGCCGCCGAACTGGCTGGACTTGCTCAGCCGCTCGGACAGCGCGCGGATCTGATGCACCACGATCTCCTTGCGCAGCACGCCGTCCTTGCGTTCCTCGAAGCTGATGCATACGCGATCGGGATGGGTGCCGGCATCCAGCAGCAGGCAGGTGCGGCAGTGGCCACAGGCGTCGCCGTGGACCGGCTCGGCGCACAACAGGGCACGCTGCAGACGCTCGCTGAACACCCGCTTGCCCAGGCCAGAAGGACCGCTGAGCATCAGCGCGTGCGGCAGTTGGTTGCGCTCGCGGCGCTGGCGCAGGCGTTGCCAGGCTTCCTCGTGCCAGGGCATCGGGTTCATGTCGTGCCCTCTTCGAGCAGCGGTTGCAGCGCGCGCATGGCCGCGGCCAGCACCTGATCGGGGGTCTGCCGCGCATCCAGCACGCAAAAACGCTGCGGCTGTTGCGCCGCGCGCTCAAGGTAGGCCGCACGGATGCGCTCGAAGAACCCGTCGGCTTCGCGCTCGATGCGATCGGCCGCATGACCGCGCCCGGCGGCGCGCTGGCGCCCGGTCCCCACCGGCAGGTCCAGCAGCAGGGTCAGGTCGGGCTGCAGCGCATCGGCGGCCCAGCGCTCGAGTTCGGCAATGCGCTCGGGCGGTTGCCCGCGGCCACCGCCCTGGTAGGCAAAGCTGGCGTCGGTGAAACGGTCGCACAGCACCCACTGTCCTGCATCCAGCGCGGGGCGCAGTTTCTCGCGCACCAGCTGGGCGCGCGCGGCAAACATCAGCAGCAGTTCCGATTCGGCGCACATCTCGCGCAGCGCGGGATCGAGCACCAGCGCGCGCACGCCCTCGCCCAGCGCGGTGCCGCCCGGCTCGCGGGTCAGCAGCGGCTCGATGGCATGGAGGCGAAGGTAGCTGCACAGGCCTTCCAGCAAGGTGCTCTTGCCGGCGCCCTCGCCACCTTCCAGCGTGATCAGGCGCCCCTTCATCGTTGACCCTTTTGGCAATGCTTGAGCTGATAGCAGCGCACGGCACGATCCTGCGCGGCCAACGTGTCGGAGAATACGTGGGTGCCGTCGCCGCGCGCCACGAAATACAGCGCCTTGCCCTTGGCCGGGTGCAGCGCGGCGTGGATGGCCGGCGTGCCCGGCAGGGCAATCGGCGTGGGCGGCAGGCCGGCGTGCAGGTAGGTGTTGTAGGGCGTGTCCGTTTCCAGGTCGCGCTTGTGGATTTTGCCCTTGTAGGCGTCGCCCATGCCGTAGATCACGCTGGGATCGGTCTGCAGGCGCATGCCGATGCGCAGGCGGCGCACAAACACGCCTGCGATCCGCGCCCGCTCGCTGGGCTGCGCCGTCTCGCGCTCGACGATGGAAGCCAGGATCAGCGCCTGGTAGGGGGTCTTCAACGGCAGGTCGGCGGCGCGATCGGCCCATTGCTTGTCCAGCACGCGCTGCATTGCGGCGTAGGAGCGCTTGAGCAGGTCCAGGTCCGAATCGCCGCGCACGAAGGCATAGGTCTCGGGCAGGAACAGGCCTTCGGGATTCTGCCCCTTGTGGCCGAGCTGCTGCATGATCCGGGCATTGTCGAGCCCCTTGGTCAGGTGCTTGAGCTCATGCGCCTTGTCCAGGTTCTGGCGCAGTTGCTTGAAGGTCCAGCCGTCGACGATGGTGAACCGGTGCTGCACCACCTGCGAGTGCGCCATGTCGGTGAACAGCTGGCGCGGGGTCATGCCCGGGTGCAGCGCGTATTCGCCGGAATGCAGCTGGCGGGTGACCTGCATGCGCAGGGCCAGCGCGCGCCAGAACAGGTACGGCGCGGCGCTCAAGTGGCGTGCCTGCAGCTGGTCGACAATCTTGCGAAAGCTGGAGCCGTGCGGAATCAGCAGCGCGGAGGCATCCTTGCGCACCGCCATCGGCGCGTCGGCGAAGCGGTTGAACTCCTGCCAGGCCACACCGGCAGCCACCACGATCACGAACACGATCACGCCCAGCAGGATCAAAACACGCGCTCCCCCATCCATCCGCTTCATGCGCGCAGCTCCTGCGGCGCCACCAGGTGCAACCGGGTGCAGTGGTTGCGCGCGCCGGACCCTGGGGTCAGGAGCATGCGGCAACGGGGGAATACGTCTTCGGCGTGCATCAGGGGTTCCATGGTGATCGATCCGATACGGCAATGCTCCCGGCGCGAGCTTCCGGCGCCCGCCGCGTGACACAAAAGCGTACCCGGATTCAGCGAACGCTCCAATGCGCAGGCGCAAGCATGGATGATCCAGTGCCGCAAACCGACAAGCAAGCCTGGCCCGTCACACGATGCCTGCCCGGCACCTCCGGACATGCCCCCTTGCGGGCGCCTGCACACCGTGGACTGCCGCTCACCACCATGCACCGGCACCCCCGCGCCAGTGCACGAGGCACACCCGCAGGCGATCTGCGGCGAAACTACGTGCGCTTGAAGACCAGCGAGCCGTTGGTGCCGCCAAAGCCGAATGAGTTGGACACCACCACGTCGACCTTGGCCTCGCGCGCGGTATGCGGCACGAAATCCAGGTCGCAGCCCTCGCCCGGATTGTCCAGGTTGATGGTCGGCGGGATCACCTTGTCGCGCATCGCCAGGATCGAGAAGATCGCCTCGACGCCACCGGCGGCGCCCAGCAGATGGCCGGTCATCGACTTGGTCGAGCTCATCATCAGCTTTTTCGCGTGGTCGCCAAAGATGGTCTTGGCGGCCTCCACCTCGGCCAGGTCCCCCTGCGGCGTGGAGGTGCCGTGGGCATTGATGTACTGCACGTCCGAAGGCGCCAGGCCGGCATCGTCGATGGCGTGCTTCATGCAACGTGCCGCGCCCTCGCCACCCACGCTGGGCGCCGTCATGTGGTAGGCGTCGCCGCTCATGCCGAAGCCGACCAGCTCGCAATAGATGTTGGCGCCGCGGGCCTTGGCGGCCTCGTACTCTTCCAGCATCAGCACGCCGGCGCCATCGGCCAGCACAAAGCCGTCGCGGTCGGCATCCCACGGCCGGCTGGCCTTCAGCGGCTCGTCGTTGCGGGTGGTCATGGCGCGGGCCGAGCAGAAGCCGCCCACGGCGGTGCCGGTGGTGGCGAACTCGGTGCCACCGGCGAGCATGGCATCGGCCTCGCCGTACTGGATCATGCGCATGGCCAGGCCGATGTTGTGGGTGGCCGTGGTGCAGGCGGTGACGCAGGCGATGTTGGGCCCCTTCAGGCCGAGCATGATCGACAGTTGTCCGGAAACCATGTTGATGATCGAACTGGGCACGAAAAACGGCGAGATCTTGCGCACGCCGCGCTCGTGGAAGTCGATGGCGGTGCGCTCGATGGTGTACAGCCCACCGATACCCGCGCCCACGGCGGCACCGACGCGGTCGGCATTGGCCTCGGTCACCTCGTATCCGGAATCGGCCAGGGCCTGCTTGCCCGCCGCGACGCCGTAGTGGATGAACGGGTCCATCTTCTTGATGTCCTTCGGCGCGATGTACTGGCCCGGGTCAAACCCGCGCACCTCGCCCGAAATCCGGGTCGGAAACGTGCTGGCATCGAAGTGGGTGATCTGGCCGATGCCGCTCTTGCCCGCGGTGATGCTGGCCCAGGACGAGGCCACATCGTTGCCCACGGGGCTGACCATGCCCAGACCGGTGACTACCACGCGTCGCTTGCTCATGCTTTTCTTCCGTATGGAGTAGATCGGCGGACCGGGGGCACCGGATGGACCAGGCCATCCCGGACCATACGCCGAAGAACGTTGCCGGATGCGCAAACACAAACTGCGCCCACGGGCGCAGTTTGTGTCTGTCGTTCAGATCGATGCCACGACCCGTGCGTACACGGGCCGGCAACGCCTGGGACCATCAGGATTTGACGTGCGCCTGGATGTAATCGACCGCCTGCTGCACCGTGGTGATCTTCTCGGCGTCTTCATCGGGAATTTCGGTCTCGAACTCTTCCTCGAGCGCCATGACCAGCTCGACGGTATCCAGGGAATCGGCACCCAGGTCGTCTACGAACGAGGCGCTGGAACTGACCTCGTCTTCCTTCACGCCAAGCTGCTCGATGACGATTTTCTTGACGCGCTCTTCAATGCTGCTCATGTGCTAATACCCTCCCGAGGGAATGAATCCGGCAGATTGTAGTGGCAAAAATGATGTGTCGCCAGCCGTGCCGGAGTAGAACGGACCGCCGCGAGGCGGTGGTATGCGAATAGGTTATTGTCGCGCAAAACGATGCCTGTGGCGACAGTCGGGTTCACAGGTTGCCCTGCAAACCCTGCCCAGACTAGCGAAGGCCCGTCTCGTTGCGCGCGATCACCATGCGCTGGATCTCGCTGGTACCCTCGTAGATCTCGGTAATCTTGGCGTCGCGGAAATACCGCTCCAGAGGCATCTCCTTGGAGTATCCCATGCCTCCGTGAATCTGCACGGCCTGATGCGTGATCCACATCGCGTTTTCCGATGCCACCAGCTTGGCCACCGACGCCTCGGTGCCAAAGCGGCCGCCGTTCTTGCTGGCCTGCTCCTTGGCCCAGGCCGCGCGCAGGGTCAGCAACGTGGAGGTGTCAAGCCGGCACTTCATGTCGGCAATCTTGGACTGGGTCATCTGGAAGCTGCCGATCGGCTTGCCGAAGGCCTTGCGCTCACGCGACCATTCCAGCGTGGCCTCGTAGGCGGCGCGGGAAATGCCCACGGCCTGCGAGGCAATGCCGATACGACCGGCATCGAGCACGCCCATGGCGATCTTGAAGCCCTCGCCCTCCTTGCCCAGCAGGTTCTCGGCCGGGCACTTGTAGTTCTCGAACTCGATCTCGCAGGTGGCCGAGGCGCGGATGCCCAGCTTGGGCTCGGTCTTGCCGCGGTGGAAGCCTTCGGTCTCGGTGTCGATGATGAAGGCGCTCACGCCCTTGGCACCGATGCCCGGCTTGGTGATCGCGAACAGCACGATGTAGCGGGCCACCGGGCCGGAGGTGATCCAGCTCTTCTTGCCGTTGATGAGGTAGTGGCTGCCGTCCTCGCTCTTGACCGCACGCGTGTGCATGTTGGACGCGTCCGAACCGGACTGCGGCTCGGTCAGCGCATAGGCGCCGATGGCCTCGCCGGTGGCGATCGCCTTGACGTATTTCTGCATCTGATCCTGGGTCCCATGGGTCAGGATACCGTTGCAGAACAGCGAGTTGTTGACCGACATGATGGTCGAGTGCGCCGCATCGGCGGCCGCAATCTCGATCAGGGCCAGGACGTAGGAGGTCGTGTCCATGCCGGCGCCGCCGTATTCGGTCGGCACCTCGATCCCCATCAGGCCGAGCTGGCCCATTTCCTGGATGTTGTCCAGCGGAAATTTTCCGGAGGCGTCGAACTCGGCCGCCACCGGCGCGATGCGCTTGCTCGCGAAGTCGCGGGCGATGGACTGAATGGAAAGCTGGTCGTCGGTGAAACTGAAATCCATGAAACCTCCTGCGTCGCTCCGGGCGGCGTAGTGTCGTGGTGAACGGATGGCCGCGGACACCGCTGTCCCCGCATGCCAGCGGTCCATTATACGGCCGAAGCCCTGCACGCGGATGATGCGCCGGCTTGACGGGTCATGACGACCCATCTACGCTCACATTATCTTTGCATCGCGATAAAAGGATGTAACCCATGGACCTTTCCACCGCGTCCAGCCTGCTGCGGCTGCTGGCGGACCCCACGCGGGTGCGCCTGCTGGCCTTGCTGGAGCGCGAGGAACTGACCGTCGCCGAGCTGGCTGCCGTGCTGCAGCTGGCGCAGCCGCGCGTGTCCACGCACCTGGCCAAGCTCAAGGAGGCCGGGCTGGTCTGCGACCGCCGCGCCGGTGTGTCGGCCTATTATCGCGCCAACGCCGACTACGATAGCGGACAAAAAGCCCTGCTGGTGGCGTTGCAGGACGGCGTGGACGACGCGCTGCTCGATGCCGACGCGCAAAACCTGCCGCTGGTGCTGGCGCGTCGCGCGCGCGACCAGGGCTGGGCCGATACCGTGGCCGGCGACATGGAGCGCCATTATTCCCCCGGACGCACCTGGGAAACCCTGGCCCGCGCCCTGCTGCAGCTGCTGGAGACCGGCGACGTGCTGGACATTGCCTCCGGCGACGGCGTCACCGCCGAGCTGCTGGCGCCGCATGCGCGCTCGATCGTGTGCATCGACGCCAGCGAACGGGTCACCGCGGCGGCGCGCAAGCGGCTGGAGGCCTTCGATCATGTCCAGGTGCGCCACGGCGACATGCATGACCTGGGCATGCGCGAACAGTTTGACCTGGTGTTGATGCTGCACGCGCTGACCTACGCCGAAAAACCCGCCGTGGCCGTGGCCCAGGCCGCGCAGGCGCTGCGTCCGGGCGGTCGCCTGCTGGCCGTGACCCTGGCCCGGCACGGGCACCAGGCCACGGTGGACCCGTTCGGGCACCGCAACCTGGGCTTCAAGCGCGACGAACTGGCGCGCCTGGCCACCCGCGCCGGCCTTGAAGTGCTGCAATGCGAGCGCATCTCGCGCGAACGCAAGCCGCCGCATTTCGAGGTCCTCGGCCTGCTAGCGCGCAAGCCGGAATGAACATGAAGCCCCCCACCGTAGCCCCCGTAGCCCGGATAAGGCCGAAGGCCGCATCCGGGATGGGCCGCGTAGCCCGGATAAGACCGCAGGTCGCATCCGGGGAGGGTCGCAAAGCGGCCCACCAAACCCCTCCAACATCACCGCAAGTGCCTCCCGGATGCGGCCTTTGGCCTTATCCGGGCTACTTGAATGGGAGACATGATTCGTGAGCTATTCGCCTCTGCCCTGGCTGCATCCCGAGCGTGCGCAAACCCTTAAGGATGCGCTTTCGCGGCGCATCCTGGTGCTGGACGGTGCCATGGGCACCATGCTGCAGGGTCACGCCCTGGGTGAGAAGGACTATCGCGGCGAGCGCTTTGCGCACGGCTGCGACGGCACCCATGACCACCCGCACGACGAGCGCTGCGGCCGCGACCTGAAGGGCAACAACGACCTGCTGAGCCTGTCGCGCCCCGACCTGATCCGCGACATCCACGCCCGCTACCTGGACGCCGGCGCCGACCTGGTCGAGACCAACACCTTCAATGCCACCCGCATCAGCCAGGCCGACTACGGCATGCAGGCGCTGGTGCACGAGATCAACCAGGAAGGCGCCCGGCTGGCCCGCGCCGCCTGCGCCGCCGCCGAGCGCAAGGACCCGTCGCGGCCGCGCTTCGCCATCGGCGTGCTGGGGCCGACCAGCCGCACGGCATCGATCTCGCCGGACGTCAACGACCCGGGGTTCCGCAACGTCAGCTTCGAGGAGCTGGTGGACAACTACACCGAGTCGGTGGCCGGGCTGATCGACGGCGGCGCCGACCTGATCATGGTCGAGACCATCTTCGACACCCTCAACGCCAAGGCCGCGCTGTTTGCCGTCGACGCCGAGTTCAGCCGTCGCAAGGGTCGCCTGCCGCTGATGATCTCCGGCACCATCACCGACCGCTCCGGTCGCACCCTCTCGGGACAGACCGCCGAGGCGTTCTACATTTCGCTGGCGCACGCGCGGCCGCTGTCGATCGGCTTCAACTGTGCGTTGGGCGCGGACGAACTGCGCCCGCACGTGCAGGCCCTGGCCGAGCTGGCCGACTGCAACATCAGCACCCATCCCAACGCCGGCCTGCCCAACGCCTTCGGCGAATACGACGAGACGCCGGAGCAGATGGCCACCACCCTGGGCGCGTTTGCATCGGAACACCTGCTCAACATCGTCGGTGGCTGCTGCGGCACCGGCCCGGAACACATCGAGGCCATCGCCGCCGCGGTGCGCCCGCATGCCCCGCGCGCACGTCGCGCCCGCGAGGCCGCATGATGCGCCGCGCCCTGCACCTCGCGACCCACGCATGCCGCGTGCACGCCACGCGGCCTTGCACCGCCGCCCACGATCCCCTTGTCTGGAACCACGCATGACCCGCATCACCCGCCTGTCCGGCCTGGAGCCGCTGGTCCTCACGCCCGACCTCAACTTCGTCAACGTCGGCGAGCGCACCAATGTCACCGGCTCGGCCAAGTTCCGCCGCCTGATCAAGGAGGACCGCTTTGACGAGGCCGTCGAGGTGGCGCGCCAGCAGGTCGAGAACGGTGCGCAGATCATCGACGTCAACATGGACGAGGGCCTGATCGACTCCGAGGCCGCGATGGTGCGCTTTCTCAACCTGATCGCCTCCGAGCCCGACATCGCCCGCGTGCCGGTGATGATCGACTCGTCCAAGTGGAGCGTGATCGAGGCCGGGCTGCGCTGCCTGCAGGGCAAGGGCGTGGTCAACTCGATCTCGATGAAGGAGGGCGAGGCGCAGTTCCTGGAGCACGCGCGCAAGGTGATGCATTACGGCGCCGCCGCGGTGGTGATGGCCTTCGACGAGGACGGCCAGGCCGACACCCGCGAGCGCAAGGTGGCGATCTGCTCGCGCGCCTACACGCTGCTGACCGAGACGCTCGACTTTCCGCCCGAGGACATCATCTTCGATCCCAACATCTTCGCCATCGCCACCGGCATCGAGGAGCACGACAACTACGCGGTGGACTTCATCGAGGCCGCGCGCGAGCTGAAAAAGCGCTTTCCCTCGAGCCACATCTCCGGCGGCCTGTCCAACGTGTCGTTCTCGTTCCGCGGCAACAACCACGTGCGCGAGGCCATCCACTCGGTGTTCCTGTATCACGCCATCGCGGCCGGCATGGACATGGGCATCGTCAACGCCGGCGCGCTGGCGATCTACGACGACCTCGACCCGGAGCTGCGCAAGGCGGTCGAGGACGTGGTGCTGAACCGGCGCAAGGACGGCACCGAGCGCCTGCTGGCCCTGGCCGACCGCTACCGGTCCGAGCCCGGCGAAGTCCGGGTCGAGAACCTGGCCTGGCGCGAGAAGCCGGTGCGCGAACGCCTCACCCACGCGCTGGTGCATGGCATCGACCAGTACGTGGTCGACGACACCGAGCAGGTGCGCCTGGACAGCGCGCGCCCGCTGGACGTGATCGAAGGCCCGCTGATGGACGGCATGAACGTGGTCGGCGACCTGTTCGGCGCCGGCAAGATGTTCCTGCCGCAGGTGGTCAAGTCCGCGCGCGTGATGAAAAAGGCCGTGGCCCACCTGCTGCCCTACATCGAGGCCGAGAAGGCCCGCAGCGGCGACACCGCCAAGAACAACGGCAAGATCATCATGGCCACGGTCAAGGGTGACGTGCACGACATCGGCAAGAACATCGTCGGCGTGGTCCTGCGCTGCAACAACTTCGAGGTGATCGACCTGGGCGTGATGGTGCCGACGCAGAAGATCCTGGACACGGCCATCGCCGAGCAGGCCGACATGATCGGCCTGTCCGGCCTGATCACGCCCTCGCTGGAGGAGATGAGCCAGGTGGCCCGGGAGATGCAGCGGCAGAACTTCCAGGTCCCGCTGCTGATCGGCGGCGCCACCACCTCGCGCGCGCACACCGCGCTGCGCATCGAGCCGCACTACGGCGCCGGCACCGTGTGGGTGAAGGACGCCTCGCGCGCCGTTGGCGTGGCGCAGTCGCTGGTCAGCAAGGACGCGGTGAACGACTTTCTGGAAAAGATCCGCGACGAGTACGCCGAGGTTCGCGCGCGCCACAAAAAGCGCGGAAGCGGCAAAAAGCTGGTGACCCTGACCCAGGCCCGCAACAACGCCTGGGGCCGCGACGGGTCCGACTACACCCCGTCCGCGCCGCGCAAGCCCGGCGTGCACGTATTCGAGCAGTACGACCTGGCCGAGCTGCGCCGCTACATCGACTGGACCCCGTTCTTCCAGACCTGGGAGATGGCCGGCCGCTACCCCGCGATCCTGGACGACGACGTCGTCGGCGCGCAGGCCCGCGAGCTGTTCGACGACGCCCAGGCCATGCTCGACCGCATCATCGACGAAAAATGGCTGCGCGCCCGCGCCGTGATCGGCTTCTGGCCCGCCAGCAAGGTCGGCGACGACGTCAAGGTCGACCTGCACGGGTCGGACGCTGCGCCTGCGGACGCGACCAGCGAGCCGGTCATGCTGCACTTCCTGCGTCAGCAGGCGGACAAGCCCAGCGACCGTCCCAACCTGTGCCTGGCGGACTTCATCGCCGCCGAGGACAGCGGCACGCCGGACTGGATCGGCGGCTTTGCCGTGACCACGGGCCTGGGCATCGAGGAGCACGTCGAGCGCTTCGAGGCCGAGCACGACGACTACTCCTCGATCCTGCTCAAGGCCCTGGCCGACCGCCTGGCCGAGGCCTTTGCCGAGCGCATGCACCAGCGCGTGCGGACCGAGTTCTGGGGCCACCAGGCCGACGAGACGCTCGACTACAACGACCTGGTCGCCGAGAAGTACCACGGCATCCGCCCCGCGCCCGGCTACCCGGCCTGCCCCGACCATACCGAGAAGACCACGCTGTTCGAGATGCTCGATGTGACGGCCAATACCGGCATCGAACTGACCGAGGGCTTTGCCATGTATCCGGCGGCATCGGTGTCGGGCTGGTACTTCGCGCACCCGGACAGCCAGTACTTCGTGGTCGGCAACCTCAGCCGCGAACAGGTCGCCGACTACGCCAGGCGCAAGGGCTGGAGCCTGGACGAAGCCGAGCGGCGCCTGGCGCCCAACCTGGACTACGAGCCGGACTGAGCCCGCGCCCGCCCGCGCATGTCGCGCGAGTGCACCACCAGGTTGTAGGCCGACACGAACGCCGGAAAGGTGTTGGAGAGGATGCCCACCGAATCGTTCTTGCCGAAGATGAAATAGGTCAGCAGCAACGCGCTGCCGCAGACCGAAAGCCACCAGAAGGCCATCGGCACCACCACACGCCTTTGCTTGCGGGTGTAGTACATCTGCACGAACCAGCGGCTGGTGAACAGGGCCATGCCGGTCAGTCCGACCACTTTCCAGGGCGTCAGCTCGTAGGTCAGCAGCGCGTGGATGATGTGGGAAAGGTGCAGCGGAAGATGTTCCATGGTCGAAGACCTGCGCAGTGGACCGCGGCAGTGTAGCAACGCACACCCCCTCCGGGGCCGCCGGGCATTGACCTGGGATGCAACACTCCGTAGACTTTCGCGCTCTCCATCGGGCGGTTAGCTCAGCGGTAGAGCACTGCCTTCACACGGCAGGTGTCACAAGTTCGATCCTTGTACCGCCCACCATATGCAAGACCAAAAGGCCCGGCCCCGCCGGGCCTTTTTTGTGGCCCGTAGCCCGGATAAGGCCAAAGGCCGCATCCGGGAAAGTTACGGATACATCGCGCAGAGCGTAGCCCGGATAAGGCCGAAGGCCGCATCCGGGATGGGGCGCAACGCGGCCCCTGGGTATTGGGGCAACCCTTCCGGATGTGCCCGAAGGGAATGCCCGTGGTTTGCTTTGCTCGGCCGGGTTGCGGGGGTGTGTCGGGCATTCCCGGATGCGCTGCGCTTATCCGGGCTACGGATGCATGTAGCCCGGATAAGGCCAAAGGCCGCATCCGGGGAGACGCGGAGGCTACGGGTGCGGCGCGCGGCGGCGCCATGTGTGGATTAGGGCGTTGCCCGGATAAGGCCGAAGGTCGCATCCAGGGGTTCTTGCGGTGATGTTGGGTGGGATGAGAGGGGCGCTGCGCGCCCCGTCCCGGATGCGCTTTGCTTATCCGGGCTACGCATCTACGCATCACCGGATCCGGGGGGCTACGGGTGCGGGGTGCGGTGGCGGCATGTGTGGATTAGGGCGGCGATGGCGACACCGGTCTCGTTGGACAGGATGTCGTTCCATTCCAGGTGCGCGAAACCGACGACCTGCCACTGCACCACCTCGAGCGTCAGGCCCAGCACAGCCAGCGATGCGAGCACCCATGCCCGCTTGCCCAATGGCGCCAATACGGCGGCCAGGGCCAGGAACAGGCCGATATGCAGCGCGGCGTCCAGCACCACCATGCGCCCTGCCGTTGGGT
>NZ_JAQIBU010000335.1 GCF_027858935.1 Oleiagrimonas sp.
CCCGGATAAGGTGCAAACCGCATCCGGGATGGGGCGCGTGGCGCCCCTGGCCGGCATTTCCGGCTGCGCTGCAAAGCGTTCCCGGATGCGCTTCGCTTATCCGGGCTACACAGACACGAGTCAGTCGCGCTGATCGGGCACCAGCTTGTGCATCATCACGATGGCGTCCTCGCGCCCCTGCGCCGCCGGGTAGTACCGCGGGCGGCGGCCGATCTCGGCAAAGTCGTTGTCCAGATACAGCTGGTGCGCGGCCGTATTGGATGGACGCACTTCCAGAAACACTCGATGCGCGCCATGCCAACGTGCCAGATCCACCAGCCGGCGCAACATGCGCCGGCCATGGCCCATGCCCTGGTATTGCGGGTCCACACACAGGTTCAGGATGTGGGCTTCGCCCGCGGCTGCCGACAGGATGCCGTAGCCGCAGATTTCACCCGGCCAGGACATCACCCAGCAGGCATGGCCGGCTTTCAGGCAGTCACGGAAAATACCCGGACTCCAGGGAAACTCGTACGCCACGTGCTCGATCCGGACAACCTGTGGAAGGTCTTCCGGACGCATGATGCGAATCCGCGGAACATTCGGGGCAACAACGGCAGCCATATGTGGATTATGCGATGCCTGAACGCCCCTGCCCAGTGGTCACTGCAACAATCTCGCAAATGGGTGAGACTGCACGCAAGTCCGGTTCGCCTCAGGCACCGCGCAAGCGCCGGCGCAGCGCTTTGAGGGCCAGCCACAACTGGCGTTTCGCAGTGCCTTCGCTCAGCCTGTCAGGCGTCGCCAGCAGCACCACTTCCGCCTGTCGCATCACATCGGCTGGCAGCACATGTCCGAGGGCGTGCGCCTGGAGCTCGCCAAACACCACATAAGCACTGGCAACGGGCGGTGTGTCGGCGATACCACCCGCATCAGTCACCACACGCGGCGCGCGTGCGAAGTCCGGACCGAAGGCATGCATCGCCCGCCCGACCAGGTCCAACTGCCGACGGTCGCAGCCATGAGGAAGCACCAAAACGCAGGGCGCCTGGATGACAATGGAGCGGGTTGGCTGTGCGGGAGCTCCATTATCGGCAGCCAGCTCCCGGATCGGCGCGTCCGTTGCGGCCCCGCGCAGGCGAAAGGGCTGCACGCCCATGGCATGCAGTCGGCGCGTGCGTGCTACATCGGCTTCGGACACCGGCATGCGCTTGACCTCATTCACCAGGCGGAGGCGCGGCACGCCGTGCGCGGCGACGCCGCGTCGAGATGACCCGCCCCCACAGGGTCAGGATCGGTCCCGAAACCACGTAAAGGGCAAACACCACCAGCAGCACATGGGCCGGATCGATGGCCAGGAGCACCAGAATAAGAAGCGCCGCGATCACCCACAGAAACGGCACGCGGTCGTGGTTCGGCCAGGCCTTGAAACTGAAATACCGCACCCGGCTGACCATCAGCAGACCAGCCAGGACGATCAGGAAGGGGGTGAAAAAACACACATCCGCGCCGCTGATGCCGTCTTTCTGCATGCTCCAGACAAAAGCCATGC
Organism: Oleiagrimonas sp.; assembly: GCF_027858935.1. Taxonomy (GTDB): domain Bacteria; phylum Pseudomonadota; class Gammaproteobacteria; order Xanthomonadales; family Rhodanobacteraceae; genus Oleiagrimonas. The sequence goes on from NZ_JAQIBU010000335.1 coordinate 1,532, forward strand.
AGAGCCCGGCCGCAGCCGGGCTGGCCAGACCCTGGAAATAGCGCTTGTCGGCTACGCCCGCCTGGGTATTGAAACGGGCCAGCCGCAACGCGCCGCAAGCGGCATAGATGAACGCCGCCGCCCAGCCGACCTTGCCCCACAGTGGCCCATAGGCGCGCAACTCCGACAGCGACCAGGTGTACATCACCAGCGCTGGCGCAAGGCCGAAGCTGACCAGGTCCGACAACGAATCGTACTGCACGCCAAAATCGCTCTGTGTCCCGGTCAGGCGCGCGACCCGCCCATCCATGCTGTCCAGCAACGCGGCCACGAACACCGCCACGGAAGCGGCCGTGAAATGGCCGCCGATGCCGGAGACGATCGCATAGAACCCGGAGAACATCGCACCCGTGGTCAACAGGTTGGGCAACAGGTAGATCCCGCGCTTGCGCGGTGGCCGGACGTGATTGGAGTCACTCATGCGCTTGGATGATTCCCGTGACAGGTTCGACGAAGTGTAATCGATCCACCCGTGCCAGCCTTGCCCTGTTCGCCGGCGGGTGGTACATCATGTCCCGGGCAGTCGAGAACCCGGACCCATGCATGCTGACGCCACGGCATGTCATTTGCAAAGCCCCGCGTGCAGCCGCACGAACTTCAACGGTGCGGCGACACACAGCAGGACATCCAGTCGAATACGCACTACCGGATACAGAAAGCGACGCGTATCCTGCGCACAAAGTGACCGGTCACGCACTTGTGCCGTTTTCAACAGTATCTGAGGAGAATCACCATGCGAGGCACGCTGTCCATATTACTGGCCGTTTTGCTGCTGACCCTGCCTGCCATCGCCTTTGCACAGGTCTACACGTGGAAGGATTCCAACGGAACCCGCCATTTCTCGGACCGCCAGCCACCCGAGGGCATCAAGTACAGCGTGATCAAGACCCGCGCGAACGCAGACATGCCACGCTCTGCCAGTGGTTCTGACGTACCGTCCAGCAAGGACACCGGAAATGGCCAGGCCGACGTTTCCGCGCAGAGCTCCCAGCAGGCAGATGCCGGCCAGTCACCGCAACTGAAGCGCTTTTGCGCCCAGTTGCAGTCCAACATCACGCTGCTGAAGTCCAACCAGACCATCGCCAGCATGAACAAGGATGGCAAGACCGTGCAGATGAACGACAAGGTCCGTGCACAACAGCTGAAACAGCAGCAGCAGCGTTATCAGGCCTATTGCATCAAATAGGCTGGTGACAGGCGGTTTTCGGGCGCTTGTCGATGCAGCAACCTCCGTCGGGCGGGCCATTCCGCTGGGGACGCTCAGGCGGCTATAATCGACCGTTCAGCCTGCCCTGACGGTGCCGTGACTGAATCCGTTCCGGCGTGCCCACGCTGGCTACCCAGCGGATCCGGTCCAAGCGGCATCTGCCGGGCCCAAGAATCGGACCGATGCATGCGTTTGAGCCAGTTCCATCTCGCTACCGTAAAGGAAGTTCCTGCCGACGCGGAAATCGCCAGCCACCGGCTGATGCTGCGCTCGGGCATGCTGCGCAAACTTGCCGCCGGCATCTACACCTGGAGCCCTCTGGGATTGCGTGTGCTGCGCAAGGTCGAG
>NZ_JAQIBU010000128.1 GCF_027858935.1 Oleiagrimonas sp.
TCCTTGATGGCCAGGGAAACGGTATCCAGCAGGACCCGGTTGTGGCCGGTCATGGAGCTTTGCGCCCGCTCCACTTCGCCCGCGTCGGGCAAAAGGTGGGTCAGCCCGTAGGTATGGCCTACCGCAGTCAGGCGATTACTGCCTGGAGTGGCACGCGCCACGTAGTAGAGCAACTGGCGTGCCAGTTCGACCGGCTGGCCCTCTGCCAGTGCCAGTTCGCCTTCCTCGATCAGGACTCGAATGGCACGGTCCACCCGGCCGATCAGCTGCTTGACTTCCGCTCCATGTTCCTCGAGATGGCCCTCGAGCATGCCATCGAGCACACCGGCAGTGATCCACCACAGACGACGACCGGGGGTGCTGTGGCACTTGCCGGCAAGCTCGTCCATGGTGTCGCGCATCTTCACAAGACTCTGCGCGCTGTCCTGTCCTCGAAACCAGGCCAACAGTGGCTGCTGGAAATTCTGCCGCAACTGGGTCACCGCGCGTTTCTGCGCCTCGGGCGACATCGGAACTGCCACGCCCGGCGCGGAAGACGGCAGCGGCGCATCCAGGTTGGGAGTGAAAAGCACTGACTCATGAAGCGGCTTTGCACCACGACTGGCACGCAGTTCGTTGAGCAAAGGCAGCAATACCACCGACACATCCCGGTGGCTGCTCTGCAGGCGCTCGAGATAGTCCGGCAACTGCACCAGACCACGCATCAGCACGGCATACGCCTCGTCAAGTGACTCGACCTTGTCATCGAGCAGGGCGGCGACCAACTGCTCCATCTCCTGCACCACCATCGCGGCACCGTAGAGCTCGACCATGCGCAGCGTGCCCTGCACCTGGTGCAGCACCTCTCCGCAGTCGTGCAAACGGCCACTATCCGGATCGTCGACGTGGGCCTCAAGCGATTCGCGCGCACGTTGCAGCGCCTCGTCGAGCTCCGACTTGACCCAGTTCAGGGTGGTGAAATCGATGTCGTCTTCTAGTCTCATGCGCTCTCGCGCCCCCTTGGAAGAGGCTTCAGGCAGGCTACCGGATCAGGTCCTGCAGCGTGATTCAACATGCCCACACCTCCGCAACACTTGCTCTTTGAACCACCGGGTCCGTACAACCCTGCGGCCTTGACTCAAATGCGGAGGTCCAGCGATTTACCAGCCCCTCCAAAATGTCCACGCGACGATACTCAGACCGGCAGCTTGAAGTCGGCCACCGAGCGTCTAAGATCGTTGGCCAACTGGGCCAGGTTACCGATGGATTCGGCAGTCTGACTCGCGCCCAGCGAGGTCTGTGACGTGATCTCCTGAATCGAGTTCATGGTCGAGGTGATGTTGGTCGCCGCTGAAGACTGCGTCCGTGCGGCTACCGAAATGCCGTTGATGAGCTCGGCCAGATCGTTCGACACGCGCTGGATGTCGCCCAGCGCGGTGCCCGCGTCCTCGGCCTTGCGTGCGCCCGACACCACCTCCGCCGTGGTCTGCTCCATGGAGCTCACCGCCTCGTTGGTATCGGACTGAATGGTTTGCACCAGGGTCTCGATTCGCTTGGTCGCGTTGGCCGAACGCTCAGCCAGTCGTTGCACTTCATCGGCCACGACCGCGAATCCGCGGCCGGCCTCACCTGCAGACGCGGCCTGAATGGCGGCGTTCAGCGCCAGAATATTGGTCTGTTCGGCAATGTCGTTGATGAGCTCCACGATCGAGCCAATTTCCTGCGAGGACTCACCCAGGCGCTTGATTCGCTTGGAGGTTTCCTGGATCTGGTCGCGAATGGAATCCATGCCTTCGATGGTCTCGCGCACCACGGAGGCACCGCGGGACGCGATTTCCACCGACTTCTGGGCCACGTCGGCCGACTCGGCCGAGTTTCGTGACACCTGGTCGATGGAGTTGGCCATTTCTGAAATGGCGGCCGAGGCGGAGGTGATCTGCTGCGCCTGGTGTTCGGCAGCCTCGGCCAGGTGCATGGCGGTGGCCTGCGTCTCCTGAGCGGCTGCCGATACCTGCACTGCGGTTTCGTTGATGGTGATCACCAGGGAGCGAAGTGCTTCCACCGCGAAGTTCACCGAGTCGGCGATCGCGCCGGTGATGTCTTCGGTCACGGTGGCCTTGACGGTCAGATCACCCTCGGCCAGTGAACCCATCTCGTCCAGCAGGCGCATGATGGCCTCCTGGTTACGCTGGTTGAGCTCGTTGGTCGTTTCCAGGCGCCTGCGTTGCTCGCGGCCCTGGGAGAACACCAGCAGAATGGCGAACAGCACTGCACCGGCGGCGGCGATCAGGCCCCACCAGATGTTTGGAAACAGGCGCGTGGTCGGCAGCTTGCCGATCTGCGTGGACACGTCGTTGGCGCGCAACAGCACGGTCTGCGAATCCAGCGAGGCCTGGTTTCCGGCACCCTTCACAGCCTGCAGGTTGGCGGCACCCGCAACCAGTTTGTTGGCAGAATCACGCAGGGCACTCCACTTGGTCTGGATCCCCTCGAGAATTTTTCGCGCGTTGGCGTTGCCCATGGCACGCACGCCAACGTCCTTGTTGCCGTGGATGAGACCGTCGAGCACGGCGCCGTAGAGCTGGGCGTCGCGTGAAAGTCCATCGGCGGCGCCTTGCGCCGCTTCACCACCCTGCAGGATTTCCTGCACGCGACGCATCATGCGATCGGCCAGCACCAGCTGGCGCGCCGCGGTATAGGTCTGCGAGGAGGTGCCATTTTGCTGCAGGATATTGACGACCTGGTCCATGCTGGAGTTCAGTACCGGCATCTGCTGCGAGAACGTGGCGGCTTTTTGCGCGGAGTCGACCACCAGGCCCCGGTTGGACAGGATCTTGCCAATGTCCCCATCCAGCTGGCCCCAGGCTTTGCCCAGCGATTTGACCTGCTTGCCGGTAATCACGTTATCGGCGTAGGACGGCATGCCGGTCGCCTGGTCACCCTTGATCAGACGCTGGACGTCGGCATCGATCGTGTTGCGCGTGGACTGCAACTCCTTGAACGAATCGATGTTTCCGCCTGCGGACTCCAGGGCGAATTTCGCGGTCTGCTGCGAAAGCACCTGAATCTGCGTGGTCAGGGCAACTGCCCGGCGTTCCTGGTCGTTCTTGCGATTCAGGAGAAAGAAGTCAGTCGCTGCAATGACGATCATCACTGCAAGCAGGATGATCAGGCCGATGTAGCTTCGCTCCTTGCCACTGCCCCCCGTTGTCGTACTCATAGCCGTACCTCGCCCATAGACTTGGAATCGCGCATCACAGTGCCGCCTGCAAAAAATCCGGGGCCCGTGTCAGCCGGCCCATGTTGAATATGCCAATGCGTTGATCACCCACCGTCACATTCTCTTCGACAAATCGCATCAGGTGTTCGTCTTCCTCGGCCTGCGCCTGCGCTCGCTGCTCTTTGTCGACGCTGCGCTGGCCGATGATCTCGTCCACCAGAAGTCCCACGCTGCCCCCGTGCTGGCGAACCAGCAGCAGGCGGCTTCGATCGGTGGACTGGATCCGCTGGCCGAAAAGGTACCGTCCCAGATCCACCACGGGCACCAGATTGCCACGTACATTGGCGATGCCGAGCATCCAGTCCCGCGTGCCGGGCACATGGGTCAGCTGCTGCGGCACCAGAAGTTCGTTGATCTCGCCGATGCTGCTTGCAAGCAGGCGCTGCCCGACCCGAAAACAGATGCCGCGCCAAAGATTGGCATTGATGATCTGCTGCGGCTCGCCAGCCACGTGCGCAAGGCTGCGACGCTCATAGTCGGCCAGTTGTTCGAAAGGGGTCGGCATGCGGCTCATGACTTGGCTCATTTCCCGGCCAGCAGTTTCTCGATGCGGGTCAGCAGTTCCTTCTCGCTGACCGGTTTGGTCAGGAAGTCGCGCGCGCCCTGGCGCAGACCCCAGACACGGTCCGTCTCCATCGACTTGGTGGTGATGATGAGGATGGGCACGTCCTTGGTGCCGGGATCGCGACTCAGCGTGCGCGTCGCCTGAAATCCGTTCATGCCAGGCATGATGACATCCATGATGACCATGTCCGGCATGTGCTCCTTGACCCGCTCGATGCCTTCCTCGGCACTGCTCGCGCTGGAGACCTGATGTCCCGCCTTTTCCAATAGCGTGGTGAACACGCGAACATCGGTTGGGGAATCGTCAATGATGAGTATGTGAGCCATGTGTGCCCTTGTTGCTCCCCTTTTGCTTACGCGAACACCGCGTGACGACGAATGGCCTCGAGTAACTCGTCACGCGTGAACGGCTTGGTCAGGTACTGCTCTGCACCGACGATCCGGCCCCGGGCCTTGTCGAACAGGCCGTCTTTGGAACTGAGCATGATCACCGGCGTCGAACGGAATTGACGATTGTTCTTGATCAGCGCGCAGGTCTGGTAGCCATCCAGACGCGGCATCATGATGTCCACGAAGATGATCTGTGGTTTCAGATCGGAAATCTTGGAAAGCGCCTCGAATCCGTCCACGGCCGTCTGCACGTCGCAGCCCTCCTTCTTCAGCAAGGTCTCCGCGGTGCGACGGATGGTCTTCGAATCATCGATGACCATCACCCGCAATCCATTCAGGCTGCCTTTTTCGACAGTGTCGTTCACTTACCGCCCCCTGCGGCCCGGTCTCGGGCTCGGGAATATTTCGTTGTCATGGTTGTCCGCTGCAGATCCCGGTCGACGCACCCGCACCATGCTGTTTTACCCAGCATTCCCGCCCGCGTGACCACCGTATTCCTAGGTGTTTAACGCTTGTTTATGAAAATTGTCAAGTTGAAGCTGCAAGCAATTGTTGCCAAAGGTCTTGTCCTTCCGCCCCTGAAATGCAAGTCAGGGACTAACGGCCACGTTACCAGACTTTCGCAAATTCAGGCATGACGAGGATGCACAATGACCCGATGCACGGCTCCCCAGACCCCCTGCATGCGTGGCGAATGACAAAGTTACCCTGCCGGGGACCACCGCCGCTTGCTCATCGGCAATGCCTGGCGGCAAGCTAGATGGGCTTTTGATGCATCCTCTTCCACCCACATCAGGAAACACCCATGCCACTTGCCGTTGCCGTGCTGATGGATCCGATCCGGGCCATCAAGACCGCCAAGGATTCCACCTTTGCGATGCTGCTGGAAGCCCAGCGCAGGGGACACCGGGTGCTGTACATGGAACAAGGCGATCTGGCCGTGCGCGAGGGCCGTGCCTGGGCGCGCCTGGCTTCGCTGCAGGTACGCGACGATCCCCGGGAGTGGTTCGATCTGGGCAAGCCGGAATGGCGCCCCCTGGCCGAAGTCGACGTCGTGCTGGCGCGCAAGGACCCTCCGGTCGACAACCAGTTCGTGTATGACAGCATGATATTGGAGCAGGCCGAGCTGGAGGGCGTGCGTGTGGTCAACCGTCCCCAGGCGCTGCGTGACTGCAATGAAAAACTCTATGCGCTGTCCTTCCCGGAATGCTGCGCGCCCACCCTGGTGGCGCGCTCGTCCAGCGCATTGCGCGAGTTTGTCGCCGAGCATGATCAGGTCGTGCTCAAACCACTGGACGGCATGGGCGGACGCGGCATCTTCCGCTCGCATTACGGCGACCCCAATCTCAACTCGATCCTGGAGACACTGACCCTGGATGGACGGCGTCTGGCCATTGCCCAGCGCTTCATTCCCGAGATCAGCGCCGGCGACAAACGCATCCTGGTGATTGATGGCGAAGCCGTACCCTATGCCCTGGCACGCATTCCCCAGGGCGACGAGTTCCGCGGCAATCTCGCCGCCGGAGGCCGCGGTGAAGGCGTGCCGCTGAGCGACCGTGACCGCTGGATCGTCGATCAGGTGGCACCGGACCTGCGTCGGCGCGGGCTCGTCTTCGTCGGCCTGGATGTGATCGGCGACTACCTGACCGAGATCAACGTCACATCCCCGACATGCATACGTGAACTCGATGCCCAATTCGGGCTTACCATTGCAGGCCAGATGTTCGACGCCATCGAGAAATCCCTGGAGACATCCCTGCCGTGAGTATGGGTACCCGCGGCCCCGGTAACGCCGACATGCTCGGCGCGACCATCCTGTTCTCGCTGGTGCTGCACGGGCTGATCGTGCTGGGCATCAGTTTCTCCTACCCCAAGCCCAAGGCGCAGCTTCCCGCGCTGGATGTGACGCTGCTCAACACCGCCAACCTCAAGACTCCGGACAAGGCCGATTTCCTGGCCCAGGCAAACAACCAGGGCGGTGGTCCGAGCAAAAAAGCGCATCGCCCCTCGCAACCGTTCAGTACCCCGCTGCCCAAGCCGGACCCCGGCATCGCACCGCGTCCGATCCGACCTTCCGCACCGGCCCCCAGCCCGATGCGCCCGAACCACCTGATCACCACCACAGGCAACGCCGAGCGCACGGTCAACAGCAGCAGCGACCGCCACAAGCAGCCGCTTCGCGATCTGGATACCGATCGCATTGCCATCCAGCGCCAACTGGAAATGGCTCGACTGGCCGCACAGATCCGCGCCGAGCAATCGAAGCTGGCCAAGCGACCGAAGATCAAGTACATCAACTCCAGTACCCGCGAATACGCCTACGCGGCCTACATGCGTGCCTGGGCCGCACGGGTCGAGCGCGTGGGTACGCTCAACTTCCCGGACGCAGCCCGCACCGGGCGTTACAGCGGCAACCTGATACTCACGGTGGTGTTGCGCCGGGACGGCTCGATCAAGCACATCGCCGTGATCGAAAGTTCCGGTCGCAGGGTGCTCGACGATGCCGCCATGCGCATCGTACGCATGGCGGCGCCATTTCCACCGATACCGCGCACCGGCGAGCATGTCGACGAGCTCAATATCACGCGTACCTACCAGTTCCTGCGCGGCGGCAGGCTGGAGACACGCTGATGTAGTCCGTGCAAGGCCTCCGGAAGCGTACGGATGTGACTGCAACGCGGATTTCTGGTTTTCGGCCAAACCAAACAAGATGGTGCGGGCATTCGGCTGGCATGCACCCGGATGCGGCTGGCTTAATCCGGGGTACGGATCCGCAAGACGATTCCGCTGCCGTCTGGCCCGGCGCCCGTTACAATGCCCCCATGAACAACCCCAACACCCTCGCCGGACATTTCCTGATCGCCATGCCTGCGCTCACGGACCCCCACTTCGCGCGGGGCGTGGCCATGGTCTGCCAGCATGGCGATGATGGCGCCATCGGCCTGCTCATCAACCGCATGTCCGAGTTCAACCTCGGCGACGTGTTGGCGCAGATGCACCTGGAATGCAGCGAGCAGGACGTAGCCGACATGCCCGTCCTGCTTGGAGGGCCGGTCCAGCCCGAACGGGGTTTCGTGCTGCATACCGAGGCCGGTCACTGGGAGTCGAGCTACCGCATCAACGAGGACTGGCTGGTCACCACATCGCGTGACATCCTGGTCGCCATGGCCGCTGGAGAGGGCCCAGGGCGCGCCATGGTCGCGCTGGGCTACTCGGGTTGGGAAGCCGGCCAGCTGGAGAACGAGCTGATGGAAAACGCCTGGCTGACGACCGAGGCCGATGCCCGGATCATCTTTGACGCCCCGCTCGA
>NZ_JAQIBU010000145.1 GCF_027858935.1 Oleiagrimonas sp.
TGGAACAAGTCTGCCGGCCGCTACGAAATCCTGCACGTGACCTCGCCCGACGAGGCCTATGATGACGTCCCCAATGATGCCTTCACCAATGCCACCGCCGCCAAGGCCTTGCGCATTGCTGTCCGCGCCGCGCACGTCGTCGGTGCGAAACCCGATCGGCGCTGGCACTCGATCGCATCAAAGATGTACATCCCCTTCGATGCATCCGCCAACCGGCACCGCGATTTTGATCCATCCGTGCCGCACGACAAGGTCACCTGGATGGGCTCGTCACTGGCCTGGCTGATGTATCCGGACCTTGATCTGCCGATGAAGCCGGCGGTCCGCCGCAATGACTTCGCCTACCAGCTCAAGCAGTTGCGGGTGCACGGCGACGATCCCAACGAAATGATGATGTCGATGCTGGCCGTGGGCGCCGCCGAGATGGGCGATCCGGCACGTGCCGGCCACTGGATCGGCCGCAACCTGGTCGGTTTCCTGAAACCACCGTTCAACGTACGCACCGAAACCCGTGCCAACAACACCGGCTACATCCTGGCCACCTCGGCCGGCTTCCTGCAAAGCCTGGAATACGGCCTGACCGGGCTGCGCCTGGAACACGGCGGCCTGGTCCGCGCCTATCCCCCGGTGTTGCCGCCAGGCTGGACCTCGCTGACGCTGCGCCATATCGCCTATCGCGGACGGCGCTACGACATCCGCGTAAGCCGAGACGACCATGGCAAGACACACCTGACCCGTACCCCCGTATCGTCCGAACCAGCACCCACCCACTGAACGGGCCATCCCGCGCCCAGCCCTCTCCTGATCATGGCCCGAACATGAAACCGACCTCGACTTCACGCTACCTGATCTTTTTCTCCCTGGGTTTGAGCTACATGGTCTACGCCGTGCTGCTCAACAGCGTTGGCACGGTGATCCTGCAATCGATCCTGAGTTTCTCCATCAGCAAGGAGAGCGGCAGCGTACTGGAAGCTTTCAAGGATCTGTCGATCGCCGGCGTTTCTTTTGTCACCGCTTCCTACCTGCCCAAACTGGGCTACCGACGGGCCATGATACTGGGACACAGTCTGGTCGCCGTGGCCTGTGTGGCCATGGCGCTGCACCCGGTCTTTGGCATGACCGAGCTTATCTTCGCGGTATTCGGCAGCACTTTCGCCCTGGTCAAAGTGGCGGTGTACTCGTCGATTGGCCTGCTGATGCCTAACCGCCAGCGTCATGCAAGCATGATGAACATCCTCGAGGGTCTGTTCATGATCGGCATGCTTGGCGGTTACTGGTTGTTCGGCGCCTTCATTGATCACGCCCATCCGGGAGACCTGGCCTGGACTCATGTGTACTGGGTGCTGGCCGTGGTCAGCCTGGTGGTGGTGGTGCTGCTCGCCTTCTCGAGCCTTGACGAGTCGGCCGCCCATGGTGACGAGGCCGGCCGGCCGGCGGCCTTCATGGACATGTTGCGGCTGATGGTCAGGCCCATGATCTATACCTTCATCGCGCTGATTTTCCTCTATGAGCTGATCGAACAGGGCGTCGGAACCTGGCTGCCCACGTTCAACAGCGAAATCCTGAAGCTGCCTGCGGCCATGAGCGTGCAGGCAGCCAGCATCTATGCAGGTTCGCTTGCGGTCGGCCGCCTGAGCGCAGGCCTGCTGCTAAGGCACATCCACTGGTACAAGCTGCTCAATTTCTGTCTTGCCGGCATGGCCGTTCTGGTCGTAGTCACCCTGCCGCTGGCGGCCCATGTGCCGCACCGTCCTGACGTGACCTGGCTGAATGCGCCACTGGTGACCTACATTTTCCCGTTGATCGGCCTGTTGATGGCGCCGATCTACCCGGTGGTCAACTCGGTCATGCTCAGTGCCCTGCCCAAGGATCGCCATGCCGGGATGACCGGCCTGATCGTGGTGTTCTCGGCACTGGGCGGCACGCTGGGTTCGTTCATCACCGGCACCGTGTTCCGGCTGTTCAACGGCGAAACCGCTTTCTACCTGACCCTGGTGCCGATGGCGCTGATCCTGGTCGCGTTGTTCGTGTTCCGCCGGGAAACCCGGCTGGTCCCCGCGCAAGGTTGAAGTCGGACGTCGTTCTTTTTGGACCGGAACGCTGCACTGCGCTTCAGCCCGGGGCGTACGGAGAGGATCCGGGGCATGGAATGCATTGCACTGCCTTTGCCGAGGCTGGATACTGTACCTATGCTTGCTTCCCGCCCCCTGCCACGCAGATGCCATGACTAAACAGAGCGTCCTGGTTGTCGACGACGAACGCGACATCCGTGAATTGCTGACCATTACCCTCGGACGCATGGACCTTGAGGTGGATGCGGCGAGCAATGTCTCCGAAGCCACCCAGCTGCTCGGCGAGAACACCTACGACCTGTGCTTTACCGATATGCGCCTGCCGGATGGCTCCGGGCAGGACCTGATCGAGCTGATTTCAGAAAAGTATCCCGACATGCCTGTAGCCATGATCACGGCCTATGGCAATGTCGATGCTGCGGTGAATGCACTCAAGGCCGGTGCGTTCGATTTTGTATCCAAGCCCGTCGACATCAAGGTTTTGCGCAATCTGGTGCAGACAGCACTCAAGCTCTCGGAGGAACGTCGCTCCGGTGGCGAAACAACCACCATCAGTGGGCGACTGATCGGCTCCTCCGCGGCCATGGACCAGGTCCGGAACACCATCACCAAACTGGCGCGCAGCCAGGCCCCGGTGTACATCAGTGGCGAATCCGGTACTGGCAAGGAGCTGGCCGCGCGCTTGATCCATGATCAGGGTCCTCGCGCAGGCGCCTCGTTCGTGCCCGTCAACTGTGGCGCGATCCCGTCCGAGCTGATGGAGAGCGAGTTCTTCGGCCACAAGAAAGGCAGCTTCACCGGCGCGCACGCCGACAAGGAGGGCCTGTTCCAGAGCGCCCATGGCGGCACACTGTTCCTGGACGAAGTGGCGGAGCTCCCGCTGCACATGCAGGTCAAGCTGCTGCGCGTGATCCAGGAAAAAGCCGTCCGCCCGATCGGCGGGCGCGGCGAAATCTCCGTGGATGTGCGCATCCTCTCCGCCACCCACAAGAATCTGGCGCATCTGGTTGAGCAGGGCCATTTCCGGCAGGACCTGTTCTATCGCATCAACGTGATCGAACTGCAGATTCCTCCGCTTCGTGACCGCGATGATGACGTGCGCGAACTGACCGGGGTCATACTTTCACGCTTGGCCGCAGACACTGGCGAGCCGAAGGGCAAGCTGACCGAGGCGGCGATTGGGGCTCTGCGCAACTACAGCTTTCCAGGTAACGTGCGCGAACTGGAAAACATCCTCGAACGCGCCCTGGCCATGTGCGAAGGCAATGACATCGAGCCCGATGACCTGATGCTTCCGGCACATGCCCCGCGTCCACAGTCCCCATCGCGTATCGAGGTGGAGCGTACGACCGAGGACGTACCCCTGCCTCCGCACAAGAGCGATCAACCGCTGGATGACTACATCTCCAACCTCGAGCGCGAAGCCATCATGAAGGCGCTCGAAGAGACGCGTTACAACAAGACCGCCGCCGCACGCAAACTGGGCATCACCTTCCGCGCGCTGCGCTACAAGCTGAAAAAGCTGGATATCGACTGACCTCTGCACCAAGTTGACGCAAGCACGCCCTTGCGGACGTAACGCATGAAAAAAGCCGGAGCGAATCGTGCCCCGACTTTTGTTTTTCCGCACTGTGCCAACGTTTCAGAATGGCACGTCATCGTCTACGAAATCGCCACCCTGCTGCGCCGCCGGTGCAGGCGCCGCCTGCGAAGACTGGTCGTATCCGCCGCCGGAACGCTGCTGGCCAGCACGCGGACGTCCACCGCCACCGCCGCCGCCCATCTCGCCACCGCCAAGCATTTGCATCTCGTTGGCAATGATTTCGGTCGAGTAGCGTTCGACGCCATCCTTTCCGGTGTACTTGTCGGTCCGCAGCGATCCCTCGATATACACCTGGCGACCCTTCTTGAGGTACTCGCCGGCGATCTCGGCCAGGCGACCGAACATCTTCACGCGATGCCATTCGGTGCGTTCCTGTTTCTCGCCGGATTGCTTGTCGGTCCACTGTTCGCTGGTCGCTACGCTGAGCGAGGTGATGGGGGTCCCACTGGTGGTGTAGCGCGTTTCCGGGTCCGCACCAAGATTGCCGACCACGATGACCTTGTTGATGCCGCGTGCCATGGATATATCCTCAAAATACGCTGCGTGCAGAAAGACGGAAGATGCTAGCACAGCCACGCGAGCGCACCATCAGTGATGATCCCGTTGCCATGTAGTCCTCCACGGACAAGCCGCTCGCAGACTCAGGCCGAAGCCGACTCGGCCTGTCCTTGCACACCGGGCAGGGCCACGTGCCGCATGCCCCAGCCAACCAGCGGAATCCAGAACACGGCCAGGGCAGCGGCGATCAGGAACACACTGGCGGTGCCCAGTTGCCCCATGCCGATCCCGCCCATCATGCCGCCGACGAAGGCCCCCAGGAACTGGCAGGTCGCATAGGCACCGAGAGCCGCACCACGCATGTGGTCGGGCGCCAGGCGCGAGACCAGGCTGGGCAATGTGGCCTCGAGCAGGTTGAAACAGCTGAAGAACAGACAGGCCGCGGCCCAGAGGAAGAAGGCCCCATAGCCGATGGCGGCGAAGCCGCACAGCGACACGCCCAATCCGATGGCGCAAACCAGGATCAGCTTCATGCTTCCAGAAACTGTACGCACCCGGCGAAGCACACCTCCCATGACCACCACCGAAACCAGCATCACCGGTAGGTAAAGCTCCCACTGGTGGTTGAGCGCGATACCGCTGACGTGCAGCATCACCAGTGGCAGCACCACGAAGCTTGCCGTGAGCATGGTGTGCATGACGAACACCGATGCATTGAGCACCAGCAGCCTGGGCTGCACCACCATGTGCCGCACATCCGTCCAGCTCGCCGCCGCCGGTGCCCTTCGTGCGCTGGGCCTGGGCACAACGGCCCACAGCAGCACGATGGCGCCTGCGGCCAGTACCGCAGTCACGCTGAACAAGGCTTCAAGCCCGCCCATGGCCGCCAGTGGCGCACTGAGGATGATCGCCAGCACGAAGGCCAGGCCCACGCTCACGCCGATGATGCCCATGACCTTGCTGCGGTTCTCCGGATGCGAAAGATCCGCAGCCAGTGCCTGGCTGGCACCGGAAACGGCGCCTACGCCCTGAAGCGCGCGACCGATGATGATGCCGGTGATGTTGTGCGAAAGCGCCGCCAGGATGCTGCCTGCGACGAATACCAGCAGGCCCAGGGTGATGGTGACCCGACGGCCAATACGGTCCGAGAGCATGCCCATGGGCACCTGCAGCAGCGCCTGGCCGATCCCGTAGATGCCGATGGCCAGACCCACCAGAAGCGGTGTGGCTCCCGGAAGATGCCGCGCATAGGCGGCAAAAACGGGCAGGATGAGGAACAGGCCGAACATGCGCAGCCCAACCACGCTGGCCAGTGCTGACGCGCTGCGAATTTCCGGTTTGCTTAGCTTCACCGTGTGCACTTCCTCAAGCTGAAATCGAGGTCCATTATAGGCATCTGGGATATACCCCCGTCACGACACACCGTCGCACCCTATAATTGGCACTCCCCCGAAGACCAAGGTTGCTCGCTGCCCATGTCCATGTCCGCCGACGCCAGCCCGCGCTCCGTCGACTTCGCCTCGGTCCGCGATCTGGCCGCGCCCGAGATGGCTGCAGTCGATGCGCTGATTCGCGAACGCCTGAGCTCCGACGTGGTGCTGATCAATCAGGTGGCCGAGCACATCATCGGCAGTGGCGGCAAGCGATTGCGTCCGATGCTGCATACCCTGGCCGCCCGCGCCGGCGGCTATGCCGGCGCGGAACACATCAAGCTGGCCGC
>NZ_JAQIBU010000149.1 GCF_027858935.1 Oleiagrimonas sp.
AACCTGCCCCAGCGCGGCGGTACCTCTTTCACTCTGGAATTTGGCGTACATGAACAGTGGAGCGAGTCGGCCAGCGTGCCCGGTCAGCATTGGACCGGATTCCGCATCATTGCCATCAGTGATGCCGACGCGCTCAAGCTCAAGACCTGGACCGAGGCGCCCGGAGTCAATCAGCAATAATCAGCGGCGCGTCTTTTCCGCAAGGCGGATCGGGACTGAATGATTTGGCTGGACGGTTTGGCTTTGCGCCCCCTGACAAGGCACCATGGCAGTCTTGCACAGGAGGATTTCGACCATGACCGAAGCACTTGCCCAAGCCTATCCGTTGCACATGGCCACGCTCAGGCAAAGAGCCGATGCGGCGCTTGAGGCGTGTGGTCGCGATCAGCTGGTCATCGCAGCCGGACATCCGATCACCAAGCATCTGGATGACCAGGATTATCCGTTCATCGTGCACCCGGCCTTCAAGCAGTGGTTGCCGCTGCTGGATGCGCCCGGTAGCTGGATCGTCTACACCCCGGGCAAGAAACCCAAACTGGTATTCCTGCAGCCGCAGGATTTCTGGCACGTCGTGCCCGAAAGCCCAACCGGCTACTGGGTCGATCATTTCGACATCGAAATCATCCGCAAGTGGCCCGATGCACGCAAACACCTGCCCGCCAACCCTGATCGCTGCGCCATCCTCGGCCAGCCACGCGATGCTGTGGAGGACATGATCCCGAACAGCCCGCAGCCACTGGTCGACTCTCTGGACTACCATCGCGCCTACAAGACGCCCTATGAACTGATCCTCATGCGCCAGGCCAGCGTGCTGGGTGCCCGCGGCCATCGCGCCGCCGAGGCCGCGTTTCGTGCTGGCGAAAGCGAATTCGGCATCCACATGGCCTATCTGCATGCAATCAGCCAGATCGACGCCGAATTGCCGTACGCCAGCATTGTCGGTCTGAACGAGCATGGTGCCGTATTGCACTACACTCATTTCGACCGCACTCCACCCGAGCAAAGCCTGTCATTCCTGATCGACGCAGGCGCCAGCAGTGCCGGCTATGCCAGCGACATCACCCGCAGTCATGCAGCGCCGCAGGCGGAGGAATTCCAGGCCCTGATCGAGGCTGTGGACGGCGTGCAGCAGAAGCTGTGTGCGATGGTGCGCGCAAACCAGGATTACCGTCAGATGCACCTCGAGGCCCATCACATGCTGGCGGGGGTGCTCAGGGACCAGGGATTCATCGACATGAGTCCGGAGGCGGCCGTCGAGGAAGGCGTCAGCAGCATCTTTTTCCCGCACGGACTGGGCCACAGCATCGGTCTGCAGGTGCATGATGTTGGCGGGTTCCTGAAAAACGCCAGGGGCGAGAAGACTGCGCAACCCGAAGGTCATCCCTTCCTGCGCCAGACCCGCACGCTGGAACCGTCGATGGTCTGCACCATTGAACCGGGACTGTATTTCGTCGACATGCTGCTGGCGCAACTGCGAGAACGCCCGCAAGCCAAAAATGTGAACTGGGAGCGGGTGGACCGTTTCCGCCCATACGGTGGCATCCGCATTGAGGATGACGTGGCATGCACCGAAGGCGAACCGGAGAACCTCACCCGCGACGCGTTCGCGTCCCTGGGCTGAAAAGGCAGCGCTCCACGCACCGCCCCGAAAGCACAACGACAATGATCGTCGGCAAAGTTACAAACCCTTGCCCTGACTCCGGAAATAGATTGCCGGTACCTGTGCAAACGACCAGTCGGCCTGCCTTGTTGCCTAGCGTCGCCATAGTTGCCATCTGACTTGACGCACGTCAAAGCGTTGTCAGGGCTGCAGCAGGAAGATATAGTGCATCGCCGACCAATCCAAGGGTCGGCATGCCACCGCTGCACGCGGCAACCGGCGCTCTTGCGCCCAAGGAATATCCAGCCATGCATGACCTGAATGTCGTTGACTTGTCACGTCTGCAGTTCGCACTGACTGCGCTCTACCACTACCTGTTCGTCCCATTGACCCTGGGCCTGTCGATGCTTTTGGCCGCGATGGAGACGGTCTACGTGGTCACGCGCAAGCCGATCTATCGGCAGATGACGCAGTTCTGGGGCAAGCTGTTCCTGATCAACTTCGCCCTGGGTGTGGCGACCGGGCTGACCATGGAGTTCGAGTTCGGCACCAACTGGTCGTTCTACTCCAGTTTTGTCGGCGATATCTTCGGTGCCCCACTGGCCATCGAAGGTCTGATGGCGTTTTTCATGGAGTCCACCTTCGTCGGCCTGATGGCGTTTGGCTGGGAGCGGCTGCGACCCGGCCAGCATCTGGCCGTGACCTATCTGGTGGCGCTGGGCTCGAACCTTTCCGCGCTGTGGATCCTGGTCGCCAATGCCTTCATGCAGTCGCCGGTCGGTGCGCACTTCAACCCGGCCACGATGCGCATGGAACTGTCCAGCCTTCCGGCGCTGATCTTCAACCACGATGCGCAGGCCAAGTTCGTACACACCTCGATTGCCGGCTTTGTCACGGCAGCGATCTTCGTGACTGGTGTCAGCGCGTTCTACCTGTTGCGCAAACGTCACGTCGACCTGGCCCGCCGTTCGTTTCGCATGGCCGCACTTTTCGGCGTACTGGCAACGATCGGCGTGATCACGCTGGGCGACGCACTGGGCTTTGTCGGCGCGCAGGCCCAACCGACCAAGCTGGCTGCGATGGAGGCCCTGTGGACAACCGAAAAAGCGCCGATGCCGTTCAATCTGGTCGCCTTCCCCTCGCAAAGTGAACAAACCAATCACGGTACGCTGCAAGTGCCCTATGCGCTGTCGCTTCTGGTCACCCACTCGCTGGACGGCAGCGTGCCCGGCGTAGACCAGCTGGAAAAGGATGCCGTACGCCGAATCCACGACGGCATTCCCGCAGTGACGGCGCTGAAGACCCTTTCGGCGAATCCGTCCGACGCCACCGCCTTGCAACAGTTCAAGGCGCACGAGAAAGACCTCGGCTACGGCTTTCTGCTAGAGCGCTACGCTCCTGACGTGACACAGGCTACGCCGGCACAGGTCAACCAGGCCGCACGGGATACGATTCCCGCGGTCGCACCGGTGTTCTGGTCGTTCCGCGTGATGGTGGCTATGGGACTGGCGATGCTGGCGTTCTTCGTGATGGCGGTGATCTACACCATGCGCAACAACGTGCAGGACAAGCGCTGGTTCCTCAAGCTTGCGGTGTGGATGATCCCGGTTCCATTCCTGGCCAACGAGGCCGGCTGGCTGGTCGCCGAGTTGGGGCGCCAACCATGGACGGTGTACGAAATGCTGCCGACCTGGATGTCGGCATCCACCCACAGCCTGGGCTACATGATCTTCTCGATCACCGGCTTCGTGCTGCTGTACACCGTGTTCATCGTGGTCGAAATGTACTTGATGGTACGCGCCATCCGGACCGGGCCGGGCACATCGCCCGGATTCGGTGAGGACGCCCGCCTGAACCCTGCACCGGAGGCCTGACCCATGGATCTTTACGCTGCTCTTCAAATCACCTGGTGGCTGCTGCTCGGGGTGCTACTGATCGGCCTGGCAACGATGGTCGGCATGGACATGGGGGTGGGCACGATCCTGCGCTATGTCGGTCGCACCGACCTGCAACGGCGCGTGGCGCTGAACACCATCGGACCGCACTGGGACGGCAACCAGGTGTGGTTCGTCCTTGGCGGCGGTGCGGTGTTTGCGGCCTTCCCGCTGATCTACGCCACCGCATTCTCCGGTTTCTACGTGGTCATGCTGCTGCTTCTCTGGAGCATGATCATGCGTCCGCTTGGCTTCGAGTACCGCAGCAAGATGTCCTCGAGAGCCTGGCGCGAAACCTGGGACTGGGCGTTGTTTGTCAGTGGCTTCGTGCCGATGGTGGTGTTTGGCGCCGCCTTCGGCAACCTGTTCCTGGGCGCACCGTTCCATTTCGAGTGGAACCTGACGTCCGTCTACACCGGTTCGTTTCTCAGCCTGCTCAACCCGTTTGCAATCCTGTGCGGACTGTTGTCGGTCAGCCTGTCGGCTTTCATGGGCGCCAGCATGCTGATGCTCCGCGCCGAGGGCGCGATCCACCAGCGCGCGCGGACGCTGGCTCGCGGCGCTTCGATACTGGCCGTGGTGCTGTTCGCCATCGGTGGCGTGTGGGTGCGCAGCCTGCGCGGTTTCGTGCTGACCGCGGCGCCCGCGCCCGGTACGGCGCAAACACCGCTGCAGCAGAGCGTGGACGTGGCGTCCGGTGCCTGGCTGCACAACTTCATCGGCCACCCCCTGCTGTGGCTGGTGCCGGTGCTGGGCTTCGCCGGAATGCTCGGTGGCCATCTCGCCGCCACGCGCGGCCGCTCGTTGTGGGCCTGGTGGCTGGGTGCAACGGCCTGGGCCGGGGTGATCGGTACCGCGGGCGTGGCGCTGTTCCCGTTTCTTCTGCCATCCAGCGCGGTGCCCGCGCAAAGCCTGACCGTGTGGAATGCCAGTTCAAGCCAAATGACACTGAGCTGGATGCTGGGATTTGCCCTGGTGTTCGTACCACTGATCATCTGGTACACCAGTTGGGCCTTTTACGTGATGCGCGGTACCGTCCGTGGCGAACACGTGGCTTCCGACGAACACGCATACTGACCCGCATCACCTGGAGTAACCCATGAAAACCTTTCTGCTGTTTCTGCTCTACATGGTGCTGGCGGTCCTGGTGATCCTGATGGCCATCCTGCTCGGCAACTCCGGAGCCTGGTATTTCGCCTGGCTCGTCGGTACCACCATGATCGTGCTGATCGCGGCAGCCGGCGCCAGCCTGCTGGATACGCAGGATGAGCACGCCGCACAAGGAGCCACACACGGCGATTCGCCGTGAGCTCAACCCGGGAACGGCGTGTCGCCGTGCCTGAACGCTGCGCGATGAGATCATGACGACCACGCCCTCTCCCATGGCCTGGCTGCGCGCCCAGGCCCGGCCGCAACGCCGCCTGTTGTTCGCGGGTGTGGCGCTGGGCGCTACCCAGGCGCTGCTGCTGTGCATCGGTGCGTGGCTGGTTGCGCGGATACTTGCCCACGCCATCCTCGACCGCAGCGGCCTGCGGATGTTCTGGCCGGCGCTGGCAGCACTGGCCGGCATCGCAGTGCTGCGTTTCATCATGACCCTGGCCCAGCGTCGTCTGACCTTCGAGGCCGGAGCCCGCGTCAGTATCCAGGTGCGCAATGCACTGGAAACGCAACTTCGTCGACGTGGGACGCAACAGTCCAGCGGAGAACTGGTCACGCGCCTGGTCGATGGCATCGATGCCCTGGCACCCTACTACTCGCGTTACCTGCCCCAACTTGCGTTCGCGGCGCTGGTTCCGGCGCTGCTGCTGCTGGCCGTGCTTCCGGCCGATCCATGGTCCGCCCTGATCCTGTTTGTCACCGCGCCGCTGATCCCCGTATTCATGATCCTGGCCGGGCGCGCCGCGCAGCAGGCCAGCCAGCGGCGGTGGGACAGGCTCAAGCGCCTGGGCGAGCGCTTCATGGATGCCCTGGGGGGGTTGACCACGCTGCGCCTGCTCCGCGCCGTCGAGCGCGAACAGGCGCAACTGGCCGTGGCCGGCGAAGCCTACCGCCGGGAGACCATGGCAGTTTTGCGGGTCGCGTTTCTTTCCGCACTGGTGCTGGAATTTTTCGCCACGGTCAGCATCGCGGTCGTGGCCGTACTGATCGGCTTCCGGCTGTTGTGGGGCACGCTGGGCTTCGAGCAGGGCCTTTTCGTGCTGCTGCTGGCGCCGGAATTCTACCTGCCACTGCGCGTACTGGGTGCGCAGCGACACCAACGCATGGATGCCGCCAGCGCCGCCGAAGACCTTGTCGCATGGCTGCAAAAGCCGCACGCAACCGATCCTGTCGCAACCCGTATGACGCACGCGCCACGCTCCATGGCACCCGTCGCGATGCGGTTCGAGCACGTGGCCTTCGGCCTTGATGAGCGCATGATCCTGCAGGACATCGATTTCTCGGTCGCAGCAGGCGAAAGCATCACCCTGGTCGGGGCCAGCGGCTGCGGCAAAAGTACCCTGCTTGATCTGGTGATGGGCTTTGGCCAACCCGACAGCGGTCGGATTCGTATTGATGGCAATGACCTTGAGGCCTCGGACATCGCGGACTGGCGCGCACGCATCGCCTGGGTACCGCAGCGCCCGCACGTGTTCCAGGGCAGCTTGCGCGACAACCTTCTGCTGGCCGCACCCGACGCTGACACCCAGGCCATCGCCCGGGCAGTACAGGCCGCGGTACTGGGCCCGGTCATCAAACGTCTTCCGCTGGGCCTGGACACGCCGCTCGGCGAACGCGGCAGAGGCCTTTCGGGCGGTGAATGCCAGCGCCTGGCCCTGGCGCGCGCGTGGTTGCGGGATGCCTCGCTGTTGTTGCTGGACGAACCCACACAGCATCTGGACACCACCACCGCGCAAGCTGTCGACAAAGCCCTCGAAAGGCTTGCCGCAGGCCGCACGGTGCTGCGTGTCGCACACCGCCTGGAGGCCATCGACGACCGCGACACGGTACTGGTGATGGCGCATGGCCGCATTGTCGAACGCGGTACCGCAGGTGGGCTGCGCGAGGCAGGCGGGGTGTTCGCCGACTTGCTGGCCGCGGACCTCGCCGCATGAAGCACCGCAAGGCGACCTCCGAGAGCACCATCGCTACGCTGCGCAGACTGCTTGGACTGATGCGCCGTCAAACCCCGTGGCTGCTCGGCGGTGCGGCACTGTCCCTGCTCAGCACGCTGGCGGGCATCGGCCTGATGGCGGTCTCGGGCCGATTCATCACGGCCATGGCCCTGGCCGGCCTAAGCGACGCGGCCATCAATTACTACACACCAGCGGCGCTGATCCGCCTGTTCGCGATCCTGCGCACAGGTGGCCGCTACGCCGAGCGCCTGGTGACCCACGAAGCGACCCTGCGCGCATTGTCGGGGGTGCGTATCTGGCTGTTTGAGCGACTGGTCCCGCTGGCGCCGGCCCGGCTCGGCGCACTGCGCAGCGCGCAGTTGTTTGCCCGCCTGCGCGCGGACGTCGACGCTCTCGAACAGGCCTATCTCGCGATCCTGGTACCCGTGGCCGTGGCCATCCTGGCCTCACTGGTGGTATGGGCCACGATGCTGGCCTACCTGCCCGTGCTTGCGGCCGCGGTGGGCATCTTGATGCTTTTCGCCGGAGCCCTGGTGCCGGCTTGGATCGTGCGCGCCGGCGCGCGTCCCGGGGCCGATGTCGTGGCTGCCGACGAAGCCCTGCGCGCGTTGGCCATGGATGGCGTACTGGGGCGCGCGGAACTGGCGCTGTATGGCGCCGAAGCCGCGCACGCCGAGCACATGCGGCGCCTGACCCGAACCCAGCAGTCTGCGCGCCGGCGCGTCGATCGCCTGCAGGCCATCGGCGGCGCCAGCGTGACCCTGGCGATGCAGTGGACCGTTGTCGCGGCCCTGGCACTCGGCATTCCGGCACTGCGTTCCGGCGCGCTCCGCGGCCCGGACCTGGCGATGCTGGTGCTGCTGGGTCAGGCCGGCTTTGAGGCCCTTTCGTCACTGCCCGACGCCTGGGCGCAACTGGGGTCCACGCTGGCCTCGGCACGTCGCATATTCGCCTTGGCCGATACCGAGCCGGCACTGCGCGATCCGGTCGCGCCCGCGATGCCGCCGTCTGGCAACGACCTCTGTCTGCGGGACGTCCGCCTGCGATACCACGATACCGGACCATGGGTCCTGGACGGGATCGACCTGGACCTGCCGGCGGGACGGCATCTGGCGCTTGTCGGCGCATCGGGCGCCGGCAAAAGCAGTCTGGTCCATGCACTGACCCGACTGTACCCACACCAGGGCAGCATCACTCTGGGCGGGACCGCGCTTGAGGCGCTGTCCGGCGAAGCTGTCCGCGCACGCATCGCGGTAGTCGACCAACGTCCCTACCTGTTCCACGCCAGCCTGCGCGACAACCTTCTCCTGGCACGCCCCGAGGCCAGTGACGAGGACCTGAACGCGGCGATTACACAGGCCCGGCTCGACGATTGCGTATCGCGTCTGCCGCAAGGGCTGGACACCCACCTGGGCGAGGATGGCGCACGCGTTTCGGGCGGTGAGGCGCGTCGCATCGCGATCGCGCGGGCCTTGCTTGCCGACGCCCCGATCCTGGTGCTGGATGAACCCACGGAAGGCCTTGACGCGACCACCGCGGCCGCGCTCTACCAGGCACTGGCACAGGCCATGCGCGGCCGCAGCGTGTTGTTGATCACGCACCGTCTGGGTGGGCTGTCCGCGCTTGTCGACGAGATCGTCGAACTCGCACACGGCCGCGTCGTGGATCGCCGAGCACCCGTGTCAGGACACAGACCGGCACAGCAGCCTTCGACGAACTGAACCTCAGGCGCCCTTGCGCGCCTCGGAAAGCATGTCCTCGATGGCACCGGCTTCGCGCGGCACCGCATCGGTCAATACCTCGACGCCATCACGGGTAGTCACCACGTCATCCTCGATGCGTATGCCGATGCCGCGCCAGCGCGGATCCACATCCTGGTCATCGGCCGGGATATACACACCCGGCTCGACCGTGACCACCATGCCCGGTTCGAGCATGCGCGGCTCGCCATCGATGCGGTAATCGCCCACGTCATGTACGTCCAGACCCAGCCAGTGGCCGGTTTTGTGCGGAAAAAAGCGTTTGTAGCTGGCATTGGCAAGGATCGAGGCCAGACTGCCGTTCAACAGCTTCAGGGTCTTCAGACCCTCGGCAATCACTTCGACCGCAGCCTCGTGCGCGGCGCTGAACGGCTGCCCGGGCCGTACCTGCTCGATCGCCGCCTGCTGCGCGGTCAGTACCACGTCGTAGAGCGCCCGCTGGTCGCGGGTGAAACGTCCGTTGACCGGAAACGTGCGGGTGATGTCGGTGGCATAGCATTCCACTTCGGCGCCGGCATCAATCAGCAGCAGGTCACCATCACGCAGACGCGACTGGTTGGCGTTGTAATGCATGGTGCAGGCGTTGACGCCTCCGGCCACACTGGGCATATAGGCGGACACGGCGCCCTGGGCGCGCATCACGCGCAGCAACTCTGCCTCGACCTCGAATTCGGCCACGCCAGGCCGTGTGCACGCCATCGCGGCACGGTGCGCATTCACCGAGACCGCTGCGCAACGACGCATCAAGCTGAGTTCCGCGCGCGACTTGAACAGGCGCATGTCATGAAGCAGGTAACCCAGGGACAAAAAATCCTTGGGCACCACGCCGCCGCCGCGCAAGGCGCGCAAGCGGCGCATCCAGGCCAGCAAACGGGCATCGAATTCCGGTTCCTGCCCAAACTGGCAGTAGACCCGCGCGCGGCCCTCGAGCATGCCCGGAAGGATGTCGTCGATGTCCTCGATCGGAAAGGCATCATCCACCCCGCATGTCTCGACCGCGCCCTCGGTCCCCAGGCGAGGACCATCCATACGTTCGCGTTGCGGGTCACGCTCGCGACAGAACAGCACCGACTCGGCCACGCTGCGCCCCGGTAGCAGGGCGAGCACGGCTTCCGGTTCGGGATAGCCGGTCAGGTAATGGAAGTCCGAATCCTGTCGATAAGGCCAGGCAGCATCCGCGTTGCGCATGCGTTGCGGGGCCGATGCGACCAGCAACGCGGCATCCTCTCCCGCCATGCGCATCAGTTGCCGACGCCGTCGGGCATACTCGGCCCTGGATATGCTCTGACCTTTCATCTTGCGCGCAGGCGGGTTCACCTTTGCATCCATGCTCAGTGAACACGGCCGGCCGTGCGGGCCGGAGCCGCAGACGACTGCCCCGAGACTTCGGCATGCAACAGCATCGCGCCGACACGCACGAACTCGTGCACCTCCATCAGCGCGCGCTCATCCGCATCGTCGTTCCCACACGCCAGTTCGGAACCGGCGATGGTGCCGAAATCGCGAAGCACTTCGCTCGCGTCCGCGCCAAGTGCTGCAGCAGCGGCTGCGTCGGCCAGGCCGAAACCTCCAAGGAATCCGCGGCACCATTCGACCAGCGCATCGGCGCGCTCGGACAACGGGCTTGAGGCGGCGGGCAGCAGCGGTTCGAAGCCCATGCTGGCATCTTCGAGCGCAACTCGGCATTCCTGATACAGGGTCTTCAGATGCGATTCGAATGCCTGCCGTGCAGGGCCCGGTTCGATATCCAGTTGCAGCGCCTGGAGCAGATGACGGGCATCTGCACTACCCCCTGCGCAAATGTAACCGGTGATCGAGCCATGCAACTCGCTTGCGTCCACGCCCACGCGGGCACGTATGAGGTCGGAATCGAGATCAGCGTGGGTCACGGGCATTGCGGGCAGACATGGAACTTGCGGGAATGTGAATTCATTCTGGCACCCATTCCGGCTATTGCCTACACTGCCATTCGGGATATGAATCGTGGATCGCCTGTCGAGGCCTCCATAACCCAGTCATCCGGGGGCATGATGTCCAGTAGGCACGGGAGCAGTGAAGCAAGGCTTCGCCCATCCAGCTCATGCTGGACCAAGGGCTTGGGCTGCCTGTGCACGCCTTCCGGAAAACCGTACCTGTCGGTGGCATGGACACTGGCTTTGCTTTTTGCGCTGCTCACCTGCGCGGCCCAGGCGCATGAACGCGACTATTACTTTGGGCATATCGGCTCAGGTCAGGGACTGGCACAAAACACCATCGGCGCCATCCTGCAGGGGGACCATGGTTATATCTGGCTTGGAACCCAGGGCGGCTTGCATCGCTATGACGGATACAGCCTGAAGCGCTTTCACCACGATGCCAGCCGCACCGACAGCCTTCCAGACAACGTCATCAGCGCGCTTGCGAGCGACGGCAGAGGGCATCTTTGGGTTGCCAGCAAGGTCGGCAGCCTGGTGTTGTTCGATCCATCCAGTAACCGGGTGCTGCCCATTCCAGGGAACTGGGCCTCCAAACTCTCCACCGTGACGGCCCTGGCAGGAGGCCGCGGCAAACGCCTCCTGGTGGCACAGCGCGATTCGGTGATCGCGGTCGACCACGGATATGCGCATGCAAAGGTGCTCTGGAGAGCATCCCAAAGCCAGACCCTGTCCATCACCCGGCTTTCGTCCTGCGCCAATGGCAAGGCCTATGCCCTGCACGACCAGGCCCTGATCCAGCTGGGTGCGGACGCCGCACACTCCCATGTGGTGCAACTGGACATCAAAGGCGTACACAGCCTGTTGTGCCTGCGTAACGGGCATGTGTTGCTGGGCGCCGACAGCGGGTTGTACCGGGTCGATCCTTCCAATGGAACCACAACCCGCATCTGGCCGACAGACGCCACTTCCCCGCCCGGGACCACGACCATTGATGCCTTGACCGAGGATCATGCCGGTCGCATCTGGGCCGCTGTGATCGGATCCGGTCTGCTGCGTCTTTCGGCCAACGAGAAGGATGCCCGATTGCTGCAACCGCATCCGGAGGTCCGCGGCAGCCTGTTCGACGAAAATATCGAGCGCTTGTATGTCGACCAGTCCGGCCTGGTCTGGACGGGCACGGCCACACATGGCGCATCGTACTTCGATCCTGACGGCACACCGTTCCGATTCGTGATGGACGACCAATCCGGGAATCATGGAGTCGCCACCAACAATATTCGCGCGATCAAGGAAGACGACAGCGGCCGTCTGTGGCTGGGACTCGGTGGCGCGGGCCTTCACCGGTATGACCCGGACACCGGGGAATTTCGGAGTTTCACGCCCGCATTGCTCAATGCGATCAAGCCCTCTGCGCCACAACGGCTTGGGGTGTACGCGATTGTCGGCAACGGAAACCCCTACTGGCTGGGAACCGATGCCGGCGTCATTCGACTCGACGTCTCCAGCGGCAAGGCGCGTCAACTTGACCTGTCCCCGGGCCCTGAAGTTCCTATCCGTACGGTTCTGCTGGATCCAGACGGATCCCTTTGGGCCGGCATGTATGACGGTTCGGGCGTGGTGCACTACCGCAACGGCAAGGTGGTGCAGAGGCTCAGGCATGAGGCCGGAAAACCAGACCACAGTCTGGCTTCCGGCATCGTTGTCGCGCTGGCCCGGGATCGTTCCGGTCGCATCTGGATCGGAACCAGCAGCGGGTTGAGCGTATACAACCCTGGCGACAGGAGTATCCGTACATTCCATGAAAAGCCGGGCGTCAACGACAGTCTCAGCAGCCGGGTGGTGATGAGCCTGTTCATTGACCACAGGGGTACGCTCTGGGTCGGCACCCAGTCCGGGCTCGATCACCTGATGAAGCTGGACGCGAGTGGAGCGCATTTCAAGCGATTGACCAGCCACGACGGACTGCCGGACGCCACCATCTATTGTCTCAGGGAGGATCTCCAGCATCGGCTGTGGATGAGCACGAACCGCGGAGTGGTCCGCTATGACCCGGCCAGCGGCAAGATCACCCCCTTCTCTGTGCAGGACGGACTGCAAGGGATGGAATACAACACCGGCGCATGCATCCGCACACGCGATGGCAGCATCGTGTTCGGCGGCGTCAACGGCTTCGACCGCGTCCAGCCCAGTCACGTCAAACCCAGCACGTTCGAACCACGTGTCAATCTGACAGGCATCTTCATTGGGGCCAAAAGCCATTCCACGCAAATTGCGAACGATCAAATTCGCATGCCGCAATCGGCACGCGCGATTCGCTTCGACTTTGCGGCCATGGACTTCGCCGCTCCCGGCCAGAACCGTTTCAAACATCGTCTGGTCGGTTTTGACAAGGACTGGATCGACGACGGTACGCGGCACAGCGCCACCTACACCAACCTCCCGGTCGGCCATTACAGCTTCGAGGTGTATGGAAGCAACCACAGCGGCCACTTCGGTGGCAAGCCGCTGAATCTGCAGCTTGTGGTGGAGCCGCCCTGGTGGGCCACACGTACCATGAAGGCGGTCTATGTGGCGCTCTCGCTCGCGATTGGGCTGATCCTCATCGCTGCGCTGCGAGCGCGAAAGGCGCGCGAACGGTTCCACCAGAGGCAACTGCGCGAGCGCGAATCACGCCTGAGCATGGCGCTGTGGGGGTCCGGCGATGAATTCTGGGACCTGGACCTTCTCCAGGGGCGCCTCTACAGACTTGGCGCCGAACAGATCCTGGGCAAGGGCACGCCGCCAACCATCGATTTCAACGACTGGTGCAACTACGTTTTGCACCCGGACGACCTTGCCCACGTGAAGATGGACATCGCTGCCTGTCTGGATGGCGAGGTCGAGCATTATGAATCCGAATACCGCCTCAAGACCACGCAGGGCAAATGGATCTGGGTACTCGGCCGCGGAAAGATCGTCGAACGTGGCCCGGAGGGCAAACCGATACGCTTGTCCGGAACCCTGCGCAACATTACCCACCAGCGAGACCAGGATCACGACCGTCGCATTGCCACCGAGGTGATCCGCAGCATGAGCGAGGCGGTCACCGTGGCCGATCTGGGCTTTACGTTTGCATCGGTCAATGCCGCCTTCACGCGCATGACCGGATACACCAACAAGGAGGTCCGCGGCCGCAACACATCGATCCTCAACTGCATCCAGCAGGCCGACAGCGTGTACACGCACATGCGTCGTGAACTGGAAACGCACGGCCACTGGCGGGGGGAACTTTGGCAACGTCGCAAGAACGGCAGCGACTTCCTGTGCTGGATCGAGTTGCGCGAAGTCTGCAATGCACATGGCACGCGGACCCATTACGTAGGTGTGATGACCGACATCACCGATCGCAAGCGCGCCGAACAGGAGCTGCTGTACCTGGCCAACTACGACATGCTGACCGGCCTGCCCAACCGTACCCTGCTCAGCGAACGTCTCAGTGACGCTATCCTGCGCGCGCGCCGCAACAATGGTCGATTGGCACTGCTGTACGTGGATCTGGACCGCTTCAAGCACATCAATGATTCGATGGGACACTCCACCGGGGACCGCCTGCTCAAGGCGGCCGGCGCGCGCCTTCGCCAGTGCATCCGCGAACAGGACACCGTGGCCCGTGTCGGTGGTGACGAGTTCACACTGGTACTGGAAGACATTGGCGGTTCGGGCGACGTGATCGGCGTCGCACACAAGATCATCGGTGCCTTCAACGACGCGCTGGTCCTGGACACCCATCAGGAAGTGCTGATCTCTCCCTCGATCGGCATTTCGCTCTACCCCGACCATGGCCAGGTGCCCAACGAACTGCTCAAGCACGCCGATACCGCGATGTACCAGGCCAAGGAGCGAGGCCGCAACACGTGGATGATCTACAACGACGACATGGATGCCGATGCACGCCTGCGCGCGACCATGGCCGGCGCACTTCGACGCGCGCTCGAACACGACGAAATGCATGTCGTGTATCAACCGAAAATGGATCTGGACAGCCGCGAAGTGGTCGGCGTCGAAGCCCTGGTGCGCTGGAACAACGACAAGCTCGGCGAAGTGCCACCAGGCATCTTCATTCCGCTGGCCGAGGAAACCGGCGTGATCATGAAGATCGGGCAATTCGTGCTCGAACGCGCCTGCCTGGACCTGCGCACCTGGCGCGCAGCCGGACTGGATACGATGAGCATGGCCGTCAACCTGTCGATGGTTCAACTGCAGCGCAGTGGCCTGGCCAAGAACCTGCAGCACATGCTGCGCGACTACGACATCCCTGCACAATTCATGGAACTGGAACTGACCGAGAGCACCGTCATGGCCAATGTGGAGCAATCCATGCGCACACTGGGTGAACTGCGCGCGATCGGCGTGAACCTGGCGATCGACGATTTCGGTACCGGATACTCCTCCCTGGCCTACCTCAAGCGCCTGCCCCTGAACGCACTCAAGATCGACCAGGCTTTTGTCGGCGACATCACGACCGATCCTGATGATGAGGCGATCACCGCAACCATCATCACGATGGCCCATTCGCTGGGTCTGCAGGTGGTGGCCGAAGGCGTCGAGATTGCCGAACAGGCCGAATACCTGAAGGCGCATGACTGCGATCTGATTCAGGGCAACTGGCTTTCGCGCCCGCTCAAGTCCGAGTCCTGCATGGAGTTCTGCCTGCAACACGCCAAACTGGTAAAAGCCGCCAAATCCACATCTCAACCATGATGATTCGATCCCGGACTTGCGCCGGCACCCCGCAAGATGCGAAAACATCCATTATGCCTGTCCGTGCACAGATGACCTCATGAACATACCCAACCCACTGCAAACCGAACTCGATGCGTTGACCGAGACCCTCGACCAGTTGCTGCACACGGTGCAACGCATGGACGAGGAGAATCGCAGCCTGCGCCACAGCCAGGAACAACTGGCCACCGAACGGGCTGGTCTTCTGGCACGCAACGAACAGGCACGCAGCCGGGTCGAGGCCATGATCCAGCGACTGAAGTCGCTGGAAAGCTCGGGCTGAAGCCCATCGCAACCAAGACACATCAGAAGGTCCCATGTCCGAGCCGATCACGATCCGCCTGAACGACCGCGAATTTCTAGTCGCCTGTGAACCCGAGGAGCGTTCCGGACTGCTGGCAGCGGCCAGCTACCTGGACACCAAGATGCGCGAGTTCCGGGCCAACGCGCACAGTCCCGGCTTTGAACGGCTGGCCGTGCTGACCGCGCTCAGCGTGGCCCATGAACTGCTGGAGACCCGCCAGAAGCAGGAAGCCGAACAACGCGTATTCGGAGAAGGCATCGACACGTTGCGCCGAAAGCTGGAAAGCGCCCTCGAACGAACCACAACGTCACGTTCCTGAATGCCGGTGCACGCCGTAGCTGTTCAGATGTCACAAGCGCGCTAGAATAGGCGCCAGGGTGTTCCCTGCGGTGTTCGACAGCGTCTCGTGCCATTTACCTTGTTCCTAACTTTCGACCCGGGTCGGCAACATCATGGCTGGTGAGCATGTCCGTCGTGAACGGAAAGCCTGGATGCCATGTGAGCTCTCCCACCTGATCCCTCCGGATCAAGGTCGTTCGATGCGCATCGGCATTGTGGAGAACACC
>NZ_JAQIBU010000155.1 GCF_027858935.1 Oleiagrimonas sp.
GCATTGCTGACCAGCTTGACCGAGACCAGGGCCTCGGGATTGACCTGCTTGAGATCGTGGATCAGCTGCGCCAGGTCCTCGATCGAATAGATGTCGTGATGCGGTGGCGGCGAGATCAGGCCGATGCCCGGCTTGGCAAATCGCAAGCGGGCAATCATTTCGTTCACCTTGTGACCGGGCAACTGGCCACCCTCGCCCGGCTTGGCGCCCTGCGCGATCTTGATCTGCAGCACTTCGGCATGGACCAGGTAGGCCGGGGTCACGCCGAAACGTCCCGAAGCCACCTGCTTGATCTTGCTCATGCGTTCGGTGCCGTAGCGCGCCGGATCCTCACCGCCCTCGCCGGAGTTGGAGCGTCCGCCCAGACGGTTCATGGCGATGGCCAGGGCCTCGTGCGCCTCCGGCGACAAGGCTCCCAGACTCATGCCGGCCGAGTCGAAGCGCGGCAGGATCGACTCCAGCGGTTCGATCGCGTCCAACGGCAACGGGGTTTCGATCTCGCGCACGCGCAGCAGGTCACGCAGCGCCGAGGGCGGGCGGTGGTCGACGTGGTCGGCATAACGCCGATATGCGGCTGCATCGCCGCTGCGCACGGCTTGCTGCAGGCTGGTGATCACGTCCGGGTTGTACATGTGGTACTCGCCGCCGTGCACGTACTTGAACAGGCCGCCGGCAAGCAGCTCCACGCTTTCATCCCAGGCGCTGGCGGCCATCAGGCGCTGGTCGCCATCCAGGCTCTCGAATCCGGCCCCCCCGATACGCGAGGGCGTGCCCGGAAAGCACAGGTTCACGACATCCGGCGCCAGGCCGACGATCTCGAACAGCTGCGCTCCGCGATATCCGGCAATGGTGGATATGCCCATCTTGGACAGGATCTTCAGCAGGCCCTTGCGGATGCCGCGCCGATAGCTGCGCCCGATCTCGAACGGCTCGGATTCGTCGTGGCGGATAAAGCCCGAGCGCGCCATGTCCAGCAATGTCTGATAGGCCAGCCACGGATAGACCGCCGTGGCTCCAAAACCGATCAGACAGGCAAAGTGATGCGCGTCGCGCGCGGTGGCCGTCTCGACAATCACGTTGCAGCGATAACGCAGACCCGTGTCGACCAACTGTGCATGCACGACGCCGGTGGCGAGCAACGCATGGATCGGCACGGTATCCGGGCGCGGGTAGCGGTCAGTAAGAAAGATCAGCGTCGCACCCGCACGTACCGCCTCGATGGCGGCGTCGCGAAGTCGCCGCAGGGCAGTTTCCAGATCCTCGGCCGGGTCCCGGCACAAGTCCAGGCTCGCGGTATGCCCGACGAACGGCTCCATCGCCATCAGCTGGCGCAGCTTGCGCTGCGAAAGCAGCGGTGAATTGAGCATGATCTGGCGGGCATTGTCGGCCGCGAGCTCGAACAGGTTGCCTTCGGGACCGATTTGCGTCGTCAATGACATCACCAGCCGCTCGCGCAGCGGGTCGATCGGCGGATTGGTCACTTGGGCAAAGCTCTGGCGGAAACGATCGTAGAGCGGGCGTACCTGCCGCGAAAGCGCTGCGACAGGGGTGTCATCGCCCATCGAACCGGTGGCCTCGCTCTCGGTCTCGGCCAGCACCTTGAGCACGCTGTCGCGTTCCTCGCGGGTCAGACCGTAAAGCTTCTGGTAGCGGCGCAACTCGTCCGCGGGCAGTGGCTGCGCGGCCAGGCTGGGGTCGATCAGGTCCGATTCCAGGTATTGCACGCCGGCACGCAGCCAATTGCGGAACGGTGCGCGGGCGGCATTGATGGCATCGATTTCCGGGTCCTTGAGCAGGCGGTTCGCCTTCAGGTCCACGGCCAGCATCTGCCCCGGGCCAAGACGGCCCTTGGCCACGAGGCGCGAAGACGGGAAATCGCGGATGCCGGTTTCCGAAGCCACCAGCAGGGTGCCGTCGTCCGACAGGGACCAGCGTGCCGGTCGCAGACCGTTGCGGTCCAGCGCACAGGCCGCGTAGTTCCCGTCACACATCACCAGACCGGCCGGGCCGTCCCATGGTTCGCTGTGCAGCGCGTAATACTCGTAGAACGCGGCGAGATCCTCATCGATGTTTTCATTGGCCTGCCAGGCCGGCGGCACCAGAATCCGGATGGCCGCCAGCATGTCGATGCCTCCGGCGAGCAGGGTTTCCAGTGCGTTATCCAGACTTTCCGAATCCGAGCCACGTTGGCGCACCATCGGACCCAGGTCGCTGAAATCGATCTTTGGCGAAACCAGCACGGGCGCGCGCGCCATCATCCAGCGGCGATTGGCCTTGATGGTATTGATCTCGCCATTGTGAGCCAGCACGCGAAACGGCTGCGCCAGGCGCCACTGGGGTGCGGTGTTGGTCGAGAAGCGCTGGTGGAAAACCACCGCGCGCGCTTTCAGCGCCGGATGCGCGAGGTCCGTGAAGACCTCCCTGAGACGCCCAGGGGCGGCCATGGCCTTGTACGCGATGGTGTGCTGGGACAAGGAGGCGATGTAGCCGCAGTCCTCGCCCAGGACCACTTCTGCACGTCGACGCGCTCGCAGCAGGGCGCGTTCGAAATCCGCTTCATCCAAGCCTGCGGGCGCGTTGACGAAAACCTGGCGGATCGATGGCTTGGCAGCGATAGCCAGCGGGCCACAGGCCTCCTCGTTGATATCAATCTGGCGCCAGCCGGCCAACTGCAGGCCTTCGTCGCCGAGCATCCCGGCCAGAACCTCGACAGGACGTTGTTCGGAGCATGCATCCAGGAATACCAGCCCTGCGGCAAAGCGGGTCGCCAGCTCAATGCCCGCTTCATCGGCCAGCGCCCGCAACCATTCCTGTGCGCCATGGATCAGCACCCCGCAACCATCGCCACTGACGCCGTCGGCATTGACCGCGCCCCGGTGGGAAAGTCGGGCCAGCGCGATGAAGGCCTCATCCACCAACGAAGTGCTGCTACGACCATCAACATGCACAAGCAGCCCGAAGCCACAACTATCGTGCTCAAACTCGGGGTCATACAAGGTGCGTGAGCGGGGCTGAGACAAGTTGAACCTCTTGAGGAGACAGACGCTGAGCTCGCTCCGCACGTGTAGGCGAAGCGTTCTACGCCCGGCTGCGGGCCAAAGGGGAGCGTCCACTAAAGCATAGTTCCGGCAGGGCCGTCAAAGATTCGTATGGACGTCTAGATGTCTTTTTGTTAATTTGACCGGGCCCGGGCAGATTCTCGGTCTTCCGGGGCGCGCCACAGGGCGATTCCCGGGTCGGGGACAACCAATGGCACGGGCGAGCCAACCTGCCACCATGCTAGGTTTCCGGTTCATTATCCCCGGGGGTTCCCATGAAACGTCTACACCCGCTATTTGCTGTTCTTGCAGCCGCGCTGCTCCCCGCCAGCGCGCTGGCCGCTCCTGCCGGCGCTCCCACCGATTCAGTCCATGCACACATCTCCACGATACTGAAAACCCTGGGCAAAACCCGTCATTTCAGCGGCGTGGCCGTGTCTCCAGATGGCTCGACGCTGGCCTGGACCCTGCGCGGTAAAAAAGGCGCCCGTGTGCAACTGGCCGATCGTGATGGCCGCAACGTGCGTGACGTGACCCTGCCGGCACGCTTCAAGGGCTGCAACGATGGCCGGCCCAGCTGGTCGCCCAATGGCCAGGAAATCGCCTTTTTCAGCAATTGTGGCAACAAGCCACACCCTGATCAGGAAGACATCTACCTGGCCTCGGCCCACAACACACACCCGAAGGCACGCCGACTGACCCATCTGGACGGCTATGCCCATAACCTCGCATGGGCACCGCACGGCAACCGCCTGGGGATGCTCTATGTTGCCGGCGACCGCCATCGTGGCGGGGCCACCTCGGCCAGCAAGGCGCGCGTGGGCGTGATCGGCGTCAGCGGCGTGCAGCACCAGCGCCTGTTTGCCGTCAACGTAAACAATGGCCAGGCCTCCGCACTGACCCCGAAATCCCTGTTCGTCTACGAATACAACTGGTCACCCAGTGCTGCAAAGGTGGCCTTTGTTGCCGCACCACCCCCGGGTGAGAACAACTGGTGGGTGGCCAAGCTGTATACACAACCGAGCCAGCCAGGCAAGGCCCCGAGCGTGCTGGTCGATCCGGGCACGGTGACCGGCTCGTTGCATGGCCTGCAGATTGCCGTGCCGCGCTGGTCGCCCGACGGCTCGCGCGTTGCCTTCATTGGCGGCCTGATGAGCGACCATGGCGCCACAGGCGGTGACATCTACGTGGTATCGGCTGCGGGCGGCGCGCCGGCAGACGTGACGCCCGGCATCCACACGTCGCCCTCCTGGCTGAGCTGGACCGGTAACCAGCGTCTGCTGGTCAGCGCGATCGCCTCGGGCAAGACCCGTGTATCCAGCTTCACGCTGCACGGGATGCATACGGCGGTCGAAAAGCCCCTCATGACCCAGGCGTCAGGGCTCGGTGACGGCACCGTGGCATCCGCGCTTTCGCTGTCCGCCGGCAACAACCATTTTGCCTTCGTCCACAGCAGCTTCGCCAAGGCTCCCGAGATCTTTGTCGGCCGTTTTCGCACCGACAACGCGCACCAGCCGGTAGGCATGTCGCAAGCACCGCATGCGGTCACCCACGTCAATGCTGCGCTGAAGCCGTCCTGGGGCAACGCCGTTTCGGTGGAATGGACGCACGAGGGCTACCACGTACAGGGCTGGCTGATGCTGCCGGCCCATTACGACCCGCACAAGACCTATCCGATGATCGTCAGCGTCCACGGCGGCCCGGTATGGGACGTACGACCGGCCTGGGGCGGCAACGGACTGTACTCGGCGCTTGGTTACTTCGTGCTGATGCCCAATCCGCGCGGCAGCCTGGGCGAAGGCGAGGCCTATACCAAGGCCGTGCGCAAGGACATGGGATACGGCGACCTGCGTGACATCCTCGCTGGTGTCGATGCCGTCGAGAAACGCTACCCGGTGGACGACAAGCGCCTGGGACTCACCGGTTGGAGCTATGGCGGCTTCATGAGCATGTTCGCGCCCACCCAGACCCACCGTTTCCGCGCGGCGGTTGCCGGCGCCGGACTGTCGGACTGGCTCAGCTACTATGGCGAGAACATGATCGACCAGTGGATGCTGCCGTTCTTTGGCGCCTCGGTCTACGACGATCCTGCGGTGTATGCCAAGAGTTCGGCCATCAACTTCGTCAAGCAGGACACCACCCCGACGCTACTCGTGGTCGGCGAGCGTGATGCCGAATGCCCGGCGCCACAATCCTTCGAGTTCTGGCATGCATTGCGCGCCCAGGGCGTGCCGACGAAGCTGGTGGTCTACGCCGGCGAGGGACACGGCTTCCACAAGCAGAAGGACCGCATCGACGTGATGCGACGCTCCGCAGCCTGGTTCGAGAAATACCTCGGCGACTCACACTGACTGAATCCCCTCGCGCAAGCCGGCGACGGCCTGCGCGAGGGATCGGCATCGCCACTATCGCTCCAGGGGAAAAATCGCGGCATGATGCAGGCATGCCCGATACCGCCCGCGCCACGCTCAAAGCCATCGATACCTCAATGCCCTGCCCCTGCGGTGACCGGCGCGGCTACGCCGCCTGCTGCGAGCCGCTGCACCAGGGAGCGGCCGCCGAATCCGCCGAAGCGCTGATGCGTTCTCGCTACAGCGCCTACGTGCTGCGGCGAGAGGAATACCTGCTGGCCAGCTGGCACCCGGACACGCGACCCGCCACGCTGCGCCTGGGCATGCAGCAACCTGCGCCAACCTGGCTCGGCCTGCAGGTGAAGCAGCATGCACCACAGGATACCGACCACGCCATGGTCGAATTCGTGGCCCGTTTCCGTGTCGGCGGCGGCCGCGCGCAGCGGATGCACGAGCGTAGCCGCTTCGTGCGCGAGGATGGGCGCTGGTACTATCTTGACGGCGACATCCTCAACGGCTGAGCCGCAACAGGCCGCAGGGCCGACATTGTCCGCCTTACGGTTTGGCGCGATCCGGAGCATTGCTAGCCATGCGGCGCCTGGCCACCGCTTCGGTCCAGTGCCGTGCCACCACCGGGGAGGTCATGCAAATCGCCTCGTCGGTCACCGTGGTCACCGCGCGCTCGAGCAGACGGATGTCGGCCTCGTGCTGTCGCGCCACGTGCGGGTCCTCGAAAAAAATCACGCGCTGGCAACGATGGTTGAGGATCAGGTCGGCGATCTGCGCGTCACCGCCCATCGGTCCGCTCTCGTATCGCGTCACCCAGGCCCTTTCGCGGGGCCACCCCTTGGCCCAGGCCAGCTCGTTGAGCAGCTTGCCGGTGGTCCCGGTGGCCACGCGCGCGGCAAAACGCGAGAGCATGTCGAAATGGGTGCCCGCGAAATCCAGCATCGCGTCTTTCATCGCGTCATGCGCGATCAGCGCCGCGGTCTGTCCCTCCAGCGCGAAGTACCGGTCCGCCGCAGGCATCGGCGTCAGGCCGGCGTGCATGCGCTGGCATTCGATGAAATCGATGGCGCCGGCCAGGGTCGAGACAAACGGCTTGTGGTGGATCACGCACTGCCGCTTCAGCGCCGCCGCCTCGGGATAGTCGGAAGACGGATCGACCGGGTCGATCAGGTAGATCATTCCATCGATCGTGCGTTCCTCACCCAGTCCCACCACCTCGGCCACCAGCATCATCAGGCCGCCAAAGCGGCCGTAGGGATAGCGCTTGAGCGGCGGATAGTCCTGCATCAGATCCTCGCCGACCAGCATGTCGTAGGTGCGCCCGACGACGTGCAGATCCATGCACAGCTCACGGATGCCCGGCTCGCAGGCGCGCAGCCAGCGGAACAGTGCAGCGTCGGAAGCGTCGTGGTGAAGCTGGTTGGCGGCGAGGCCGATGCGCAT
>NZ_JAQIBU010000161.1 GCF_027858935.1 Oleiagrimonas sp.
GGATCACCAGTGCGAATCGTGAACAGGGTCGACTTGATCGGACGTTCATCGCAGGCCATTCTGCCAAACTCTTCCCTAACGGCACTTCAACGGCCATGTCCGAAGAAACGCAGCTGCATACGGGTCGCCCCTCCGTCCTGCTTGCCGAGGATGACCCGGTCAGTGCCCTTTTCATATCCGAAGCCTTGCAAGAAATGGGACTGTCTGTCGAGTGTCATGCTCGTGGCCCATCGGCTCTGGCACAGGCGCAGGTCCGAATTTTCGACCTGATGATCCTGGATTGCAGGATGCCGGGCATGGGCGCCGAAGACATCCTCAAGGCTTTGCGCTCCGCACCTGCATCGGCCTGCCACGACCGTCCCGCCATCGCCTCCAGCGCGGATCTTCCACCCACGCTGCGGACCCGCCTGCATCAGATCGGTTTCGTGGCCACCCTGCACAAACCGGTGCTGCTGGACGACCTGGAGCAGGTCGTGCGACAGGCTCTTCCCGGGGGGCTTCCCGGAGGGGTCCTCGACCATGTCGCAGGCGCCCGTTCCTGCGGAGATGCACGTACGCTGGATGCCCTGCGCGGTTTGTTTGCCCAGGAACTGGATACGCTATCCGCGCAACTGGATGACTTGCTCGTGCTTGGAGGCGATACCTTGCGCGACCGCCTGCACCGACTGCGAGCCTCGTGCGGCCTGTGTGGGGCGATGGCACTCGACCAAGCCTGCAGGCAATTGCAGGAAGCCATCCGTTGTGCGGATCCCCAGGCCGTGCGCAACGCCAGCGACGGATTTCGCCAGGCCTTGAACTCGACGCGGATCGCGTTGCGCGGGCATGAACCGTCCACGGACTGAACATCATCCGGTCATTCTCGTGCGGCCAAAGGGCGCAACATGCGCCAGGCACGCAATTCGACGCCGCCCAGATGAAAGGCCAGAACCCCACGCATCATCCATCGCAGTCGACGCAGCCCATCGGCATCGGGCGCGCGATCAAGGGCAAGCGCCCGCAGGTCTGCCCCACGCACCGCCCTCGCCACCGATTGCCCGCAGCGTTCCGGACCCTGTTCGGGAACATAACGATAAAGCGCATCGGGTTCGATCGCTTCCCCAGTCAGGATTTCCGTATTCAGCTCGAGAGCATATCCAAGCACCTGCAGGAAATCACGTTCGAAACGGCGCAGGGTCCAGGACACCGCATCCGGACCGCACAGACGTTCGAGTGCAATCGCATAGTTTTCATACAGTCCCGATTGCGCATCCTCGCGGGCGCACATGCGCACCACCAGCTCATTGATATACAGACCCGAAAGAAGGGCATCTCCGACAAGTCGCCTGGATGTGCCCAATGGCTCGGCTGCACGCAATGTGGCCAGTTCGCCGCGCTGACTGTAGTCGATCGCCAGGGGCTGGAACGGCTCCAGATCGGCCCGCTGGATCCGTGCACGTGGGCCGCGCACACCGCGGGCCACCACGCCCACGCGGCCGAAATCACGGGTCAGGCATTCAAGCAGGAGGGAGGTCTCACGGTAAGCGCGTGCATGCAGCACATAGGCGGGTTGCTGTTCGATCTGCATGCGGGAAACGTTGCGCTAGAAGTCAGGATATTGCATCGAAAGGGCCGTGCTTGAACAGCGGCCGCACGCTGCAGTCACGACAAGGATGGGGGCATCCTTGTGGCCCGGCCCAAAAATGCGCAAGGCCGCCGTGTTCCAGAGTCCCAAAGCGTATCAATCCGTGTAACCGAAACGCTTCAGGGCATTTTCGTCATCACCCCAACCAGCGCGTACCTTGACCCAAAGCTTGAGATACACGCGGCGCTCGAACACGCGTTCGATGCTGCGGCGCGCAGCGGCGCCAACGGCCTTGAGCTGCTCCCCCCCGGCGCCGATGACAATGGATTTCTGACTGTCGCGTTCCACCCAGATCACGGCATGGATCTCGGCCAATCCATCCTCGCGGTCGGAAAATTTCTCGATCTCCACGGTGGTGGAATACGGCAACTCCTGATCCAGGCGAAGCATCAGCTGCTCGCGGACCATTTCCGCGGCCAGAAAGCGTTCGCTGCGGTCGGTGACATCCTCGGGCCCGAACACCGGCCCGCGCTCCGGCAAGCGTGCAAGGATGGCCTGTTCGATGTTCTCCAGCCCCTTGCGCTTGAGTGCGCTGGCATAGAACACCTCGTCGAAATGATGTCGTTCGGTCAGTTCGGCCACGAACGGCAGCAAGGCCTGCTTGTCGCGCAATTTATCGACCTTGTTGATCACCAGCAACGCAGGCAGGTCGCGCTCTGCAAGTGCGGCATGAACCGCCTCGTCCTCGTCGGTCCAGCGACCGGCTTCGATCACCTGCACGGCGACGTCGACCTCGGCGATGGCCGCGCGTGCTGCACGATTGAGGCTGCGGTTCATGGCCTTGCGGGCACCCCGGTGCAGGCCCGGTGTATCGACATACAGGATCTGTCCGGCATCGCTGGTGGCAATACCAAGGATTCGGTGACGCGTGGTTTGCGGTTTGGGACTGACAATGCTCAGGCGGAAACCGATCAGGGCATTGAGCAATGTCGACTTGCCGACATTCGGACGGCCGACCAGCGCAACCATGCCGCAGCGAAAGGTGTCGGCTTCTTGTTCGTTCACGCAATGTCCCCGTTCTCGAGTTGGTCCAGAATCTGAGCGGCAGCACTTTGCTCGGCGGCACGGCGGCTGGATCCCTCGGCACATATTTCCAGGCTGCGCGGATCGTCTAGCACGCAGACCACTTCAAACGTACGTGCGTGATCCTCGCCATGGCTGCCCGTCAGTTGGTAGTTTGGCAGACCATGGCCCCTGGCCTGCAACCATTCCTGCAGGCGGGTCTTGGCATCCTTGCTGGATCGCGGGGTGGACTGCACCAGTTCCTCGAACAGCGCCTTCACCGCACTGCGGCACGCGTCGTAACCGGCGTCCAGGTAGATCGCGGCAACCACGGCCTCGAAGGCATCGGCGAGAATCGAATCGCGGCGGTAACCGCCACTTTTCAATTCGCCGGGACCCAGCTTGAGTGCAGGTCCCAGCTCCAGTTTGCGCGCCACTGCGGCCAGGCGCTTGCCATTGACCAGTTGAGACCGCAGCCGCGTCAGCTCTCCTTCGCTGGCATGCGGATGGACTTCATAGAGCATTTCCGCCACCACGAGGTCCAGCAGCGCATCGCCGAGGAATTCCAGTCGTTCGTTGTTGGGGCGGCCGATACTGCGATGGGTCAGCGCCAGTTCCAGCAGAGCCGGGTCGTGAAACGTGTGGTCCAGCTTCACACGTTCACTCGACGCTTCCGGTCAGCTGCACGCTTTTCTGGAAGTGCAGCAGAAAATCGATGTTGTAGATGAAATGCACCCGATTTTCGTAATCCACGCGGAAAGTGACGCCACCACCACTGTTCTGGTCGAAGTGAATGTCCTCGGGATGAATTTCCTGATCGGCGTACTGGAAGCTCAGCTTGTACATGAAGTCGCTGCGGATCTGGCTGCGGGATTTGCCGGACAGGTCCTCCGACTTCAACTCCGACATCGCGCGTTCCACGCCGAAATAGTGGTAATACGGCGGATACAGCTTCATCACCATGAAGCCGAAGAATCCGACGATCAACAACATGAAGACGAAGCCGAGCATCGTGATGCCCTGTTGTCTGGATTTCATGATCCTTTTTTCCCGTATCCGGCGCACCCGGGCCGGCTTGTACCGAATAATGCCACGTTAGTGTATGACCGTTCCGATGCGATGGTACGAATGCAGGCTCATCCAGATGAAGAACGCCTTGCCCACAAGGTCCTTCTCCGGCACGCAACCGTGATAGCGGCTGTCCTCGCTGTTGTCGCGATTATCCCCCATCACAAAGTAGCAATGCTTGGGCACAATCTGTGGATTGAGTGCATTGGGTACGTCCGGAGCGCCAGCGGGTGATTGATTGAGGATCGGCATCTCGATCACCTTGTGGTGCACGCCATCCAGGTTTTCATCCAGCACCTGCC
This sequence comes from Oleiagrimonas sp., assembly GCF_027858935.1. Classification (GTDB taxonomy): domain Bacteria; phylum Pseudomonadota; class Gammaproteobacteria; order Xanthomonadales; family Rhodanobacteraceae; genus Oleiagrimonas. The sequence continues at coordinate 3,994 of NZ_JAQIBU010000161.1, forward strand.
CATTGTAGCGCATGACATAGGCATCCTCGGGATCGTTCACGTCACCGGCATAGGGTCCGATGGGACGAGCCGGGACCAGCTTGCCGTTGACGTAGACCTTTTCACCGTTCACCACGACCTTGTCGCCCGGCAAACCCACCACGCGCTTGATCCAGTCCTGACCTGGCGCCCATGGCGGCCGGAACACCACGACGTCGCCACGCTTGGGTTCGCCGAGTTTGACGATCTTGGTGTGAAACACCGGCAGGCGTAGTCCATAGGTGAACTTGTTGACCAGGATGAAATCGCCGACCTTGAGCGTCGGCATCATCGAGCCGGAGGGGATACGGAAGGGCTCGGCCACGAATGAGCGCAGCACCAGCACCAGCAATACCACTGGAAACAGTGACCGTGCCCAGTCCACCGGCCAGGGGTCGCGCAGCGGTTCACCGGCGGCCTCGGCGCGCAGCTTGCGCTTGCGATACAGGAAGGCTCGATCGAATGCCCAGACCAGCCCGAACAACACGGTCAGGACCAGCAGCGTCAACGCAAAATCAAATGCCATGCCTCTTTCCTTTCAACGAATGCCGGGGCCGGCAACGCGCTTGAAACACCAATACACAACCGATGCCCGCTAACCATAATGCGCCATGCACGACAGGGCTACTTGTCGGCCTTCAATACCGCAAGGAAGGCCGCCTGCGGAATTTCAACGCGGCCAACCTGCTTCATGCGCTTCTTGCCTTCTTTCTGTTTTTCCAGAAGTTTCTTCTTGCGGCTGACATCGCCGCCATAACACTTTGCCAGCACGTTCTTGCGCAGGGCTTTCACCGTGGAACGGGCGATGATCTGGCCGCCGATGGCCGCCTGGATAGCCACGTCGAACTGCTGCCGCGGGATCAGCTCCTTCATCCTCCCGACCAGATCGCGGCCTCGGCGCTCCGCCTGTACGCGGTGCACGATCAGGCTCAGGGCATCCACCCGTTCGCCATTGATCAGCACATCCACGCGGACCAGCGGGGCGGCATCGAAACGCTCGAAATGGTAATCCATCGAGGCGTAGCCGCGTGAGACCGACTTGAGGCGGTCAAAGAAATCAAGCACGACCTCGGCCAGCGGCAACTCATACCTGATCTGGACCTGGGTGCCCATGTAATGGATGGTCTTCTGCACGCCGCGTTTTTCTTCGCACAACGTGATGATCGCTCCCACGTGTTCGGGCGGCGTCAGGATACTGGCCACGATCACCGGTTCGCGCACTTCCTGGATCTGCGGCGAGGCTGGAAGCTGGGCCGGATTGTCCAGACTGATCACCTCACCGTCGGTCTTGAGCACCTCATAGACCACGGTGGGTGCGGTAGTGACCAGATCGAGGTCGTATTCGCGTTCCAGCCGCTCCTGCACGATCTCCATGTGCAGCATGCCCAGGAAGCCGCAGCGAAAACCGAAACCCATGGCCTCGGAGGACTCGGGCTCGAAAAATAGCGCCGCGTCGTTCAGGCGCAGCCTGTCCAAGGCGTCGCGCATGCTCGGGTAATCGTCCGCGGATACGGGGAACAGGCCGGCAAACACGCGCGGCTGCATGCGCTGGAAACCGGGAAGCGGCTTGTCGGCCGGATCGCTGGCCAGGGTCAGCGTGTCGCCAACCGGGGCCCCATGCACGTCCTTGATGGCGGCATTGATCCAGCCCACTTCGCCAGCACCCAGGCGTTCGAGCTTGTGTCGCTTGGGTGTGAATACGCCGACCTCGTCAATACCGTGGGAGCGTCCGGTGGACATGACCTGGATCTTGGTGCCCGGGCGCAGTTCACCCTGCATCACCCGTACCAGCATCACCACGCCCAGATAGTTGTCAAACCAGGAATCGATAATCAGCGCCTGTAGCTTGTCGGTGTCGCCCGGCGTTGGCGGCGGGATGCGCTTGACGATCGCCTCCAGCACCTCGACCACGTTCTCGCCGGTCTTCGCGCTCACGGCAATTGCATCGCTGGCGTCGATTCCAATCACGGCCTCGATCTCGGCCTTGACCTTTTCCAGGTCGGCCGTCGGCAGGTCGATCTTGTTCAGCACCGGCACCACCTCCAGCCCCTGCTCCACGGCCGTGTAGCAGTTGGCCACGGACTGGGCTTCCACGCCCTGGGCCGCGTCGACCACCAGCAAGGCACCTTCGCAGGCGGACAGGGATCGACTGACCTCGTAGGAAAAATCCACGTGGCCGGGGGTGTCGATGAAGTTCAGCTGATAGGTCTTGCCATCGCGTGCCGTGTACGGAAGGGACACTGACTGCGACTTGATGGTGATGCCGCGTTCGCGCTCGATCGGGTTGTTGTCCAGCACCTGTTGTTCCATCTCACGCTCGCTCAGACCGCCACACAGCTGAATGATGCGATCGGCCAGCGTGGACTTGCCGTGGTCGATATGGGCGATGATGGAGAAATTGCGAATGAGGTCCATGGAATCCGTACTTGGCCGGGGCGTCACATGCGGCGCACATGACAACGCACCGCCCGCGCAAGGCGGACGGTGCTATCGAACAATTATCGCATGGAAAGCCGTGCCCATGCGCGCCATAGACCATGCTGCAGCGCGCATGGGCCCGAATCACTTCGCGTGCTTCTTGGCCACAGTGACGGTAACAAATGCGGTGTTGCCCTGCTGGTCGCGCACCAGCAGCATGACCGTGTCACCGGGCTTGTAACCGTGCACGGCTTTGCTGAAGGCCGCCACACTGTTGACCTTGCGCTGGCCGACCATCAGGACCACGTCGCCCGAGCTCAAACCTGCTTCAGAGGCATTGCGGCCACTCACATGGTCGATGACCACGCCGCCCGACCCCTTCTTCAAACCGAGCATCTGGCGCTGCTGGTCCGTGATGCTCTGGACGCTGAAACCCAACGGGGTGTTGGCGTGACCGGCTTCGGCACTGGCAAACTGCGCCGAACCGTCGCCCTTGAGCGTACCCAGCTTCACCTTGACCTCTTTGGTCTTGCCTTCGTGCAGGATTTTCAGGGTGATGATGGTCCCGGGCTTCTTGATGGCGACCATGGGCGGAAGATCCGAGGCGGTATCCACCGGCTTGCCATCGAGGCCGAGAATCACATCACCGACCTGCAACCCGGCCTTGTCGCCCGGACTGCCGCTGGCGACGCCGTTGATCAGCGCACCCTGGACCTGCGACAGACCCAATGCCTTGGCCTTGCTCGAATCCATGTTCTGGATCGTCACGCCAATCATGCCGCGTGACACGTGTCCGGTGGTCTTCAGCTGCTGCACGGCGTCCATCGCCAGATCGATCGGAATCGAGAAGGACACGCCCATGTAGCCGCCGGTGTTGGAATAGATCTGCGAATTGATGCCGACGACCTGTCCATCAAGATTGAACAGCGGGCCACCGGAATTACCCCGGTTGATGGGCACGTCGGTCTGGATGAACGAGGTGTACGGCTGATCTTGCCGACCAAGGTTGCGCCCCACGGCGCTGACAATACCCTGGGTGACGGTATAGTCGAACCCGAACGGCGAGCCAATGGCCAGCACCCACTGCCCCGGCTTGAGCTTGCTCGAGTCGCCAATGGTTACCGTGGGCAGGTCGTGCGCCTTCACTTTCAGCAGGGCGATATCGTATAGCTTGTCGGTGCCGATGACCTTGGCTTTCAGCGTACGCCGATCCTGCAGGCGTACGGTGACCGAATCGGCATGATCGACCACATGATCATTGGTGAGAATGTAGCCATCACTGGAAATGATGAATCCCGAACCCAGTGAGGTGTGCGCCATGCTGGCGCGTGGCTGCATCGGGGCTCCAAAGAAATGGCGCAGGATCTCCGGCAGCTGATCGGGGGGGACCTGCCCCTGCTGCCACTGCGGCGATTGCATGTCGGGGGCGTTCTGGCCGTCGTACTTGGCCTCCACATGCACGACAGCGGGTGCATTCTTCGACACGATACTGGTGAAATCCGGCAACTGCGCTGCCTGTACGGACACAGCAAGCAGCAGCAAGCTCAGGCCTGCGCCGAGGCGCATCATGATTCTGCTCATCGGTGAAAACCTCCTTCATGGATGGAAAGGGATGGGATGAATCCGGATAACGGGCGCGTGATCACACTCGGGTTCGATGACGTTCCCGTTGCATGCAATGCCAGGAAATGGCGTTAACAATCATGCCCAAAACCAGACGCAGCCGGGGCTTTCATGCGAAAGGCACCCGGGGTTCGGGCGAACGGGCGAGGCGTGAAATGGCTTGCTCCTCGCCCAGCGAATCAGGGCTGTGCTTGAACGTCAGGCGCTGTCTGATTGGCTGCTGACTGTGGCATCTGGATGATCCAGCGCCCAGAGGCAGCGTGCAACCGAGCCTGCTCGGCAGCCTGCGCCTGGTAGGCGCGCAGGCTCATGTAGGGCGCCATAAGACGTGAGTAGGCCGCGGGAATCAAGATATCGCCTTGCACCTGGCCATTCAAAACGGTGGCTGAGGCAGGCTGGGAAAGCTGTCCTGCCGGTGAGGCTGCAAGCCAACGCGGCACCTCGGGAGCTCGACCGCGACTCGCTCGAACAGATTGATCCGGAGCGGGTGCCGCAGTTGCCACGGCCGTACGGACGCTTTCCCGGAGCTCCTGAGTCTGGGGCCGCGCAGCCATCAATGCCACGACCGCCACGCTGGCGGCGATGGCACCACCAGCAGACCAGCGCAACCAGCGCTTGCCGACATGCCGGGTTTGGGCCGTTTCAACCGTGTCCAGCGCTGCCATGACGCGGTCGGCAAAACCGTGATCGGCCAAGCCTGAGAATTCGCCACGCAGACAGGCACGGCTGACATGGTAGCTGCTCCAGGCGGCACGAAGATGGCCGTCATGCTCGATCCGGCGCAACAGGAAGCGGACCTGATCGAACTCCAGCTCGCCATCGGTGAAGGCGGACAGGTGCTCACGGTAGGCTTCAGTCATGATGACGGTTCCTCACGATGTGACAAGAGCGGACGCAACTGGCAATCGATGGCCTCTCGCGCCCTGAAGATACGTGATCGGACGGTACCGATCGGACAATCCATGGCCGTGGCGATTTCCTCGTAACTGAGACCGTCCACCTCCCTCAGGGTGATGGCCGTGCGCAGTTCGTCCGGCAATTCTTGGACAGTGGAAAACACCGTTTGTTC
>NZ_JAQIBU010000254.1 GCF_027858935.1 Oleiagrimonas sp.
CTGCGGCTGGTGGCCAATCCGTCCGATGACGCGGCTTTTCTGCGCGTGGTCAACTGCCCGAAGCGCGAGATCGGCGCCACCACACTGGAGAAGCTCGGTACGTTGGCACAGTCACGCCAGGTATCGATGCTGGAGGCCGCGCGCAGCGACAGTGCGCTCAAGGCCCTTTCACCGCGTCCCGCGGCGGCGCTGGCCGGCTTTGTGCGGCTGGTCGATGGCCTGCATCATGCCGCGCGCACGGCCTCGGCCGCCGAATTGGTCCAGGCCGTGCTCGAGCGCACCCGATACGCCGAGCATCTGGCTGCACAAACCCCGGATGCGACCACGATGGAGCGCCGCCTGGGCAACCTGCGCGAGCTGATCGACTGGTTCCGCGCCATGAGCAAGCAGGGCACCAGCCAGATCGGCGATCTGGCGGCGCAACTAGCGCTGCTGACGCATGCGGATCGTGACGATCCCGGCAATGCGCTGCGCATGATGACGCTGCATGGCGCCAAGGGCCTGGAGTTCCGTTTCGTGTTCATCGTCGGTTGCGAGGACGGTACCCTTCCGCACGAGGGCGCACTGGACGAAGGACGCATCGACGAGGAGCGTCGCCTGATGTATGTGGGCATCACCCGCGCCAAGGAATTGCTGACCCTGTCGTGGAGTGCGCGCACGCGCCGTTTCGGCGAGATCCAGGCCAACCGCCACAGCCGCTTTCTCAAGGAGTTGCCGCAGGCGGACCTGCACTGGCAGGGTCGCGACCCCGACGCCGATGCGGCGGTGGCGCGCGAAACCGCAGAGTCGCACATCGCCAGGCTGACCGCTTTGCTGGGCGACTGAATGCGCTGGCAGGCTCGATCCCGAGCGTAGGTTGGGGTCGGCGCGGCGAACCCCAGCGCATACGCAATACTTTCGGCGGACCACGCTCTGCGATGTCGGTGTTCAGATCAGGTGGGCCTTTTTCAGCTCGCTCTTGAGGTAGGCGTAATAGATGGGCGCCACGACCAGGCCTGGCAGCCCGAACGCCGCTTCCATCACCAACATGGCCACCAGCAACTCCCAGGCCCGGGCCCGGATGCGGGTACCCACGATGCTGGCGTTGAGGAAGTACTCCAGTTTGTGGATGCCGACCAGGAACACCAGCGCGGCAATGCCGGTGCCCAGCGAGACCGACAGCGCCACCACTGTGATCAGGGTGTTGGAGATGAGGTTGCCGATCACAGGCAGCAGGCCGGCGACGAAGGTCACCAGCACCAGGGTCTTGGCCAGCGGCAGGTGCACGCCGAACAGCGGAAGTGCGCCGAACAGGAAGACGGTCGTGAAGGCAGTGTTGACCAGGGAGATCTTGACCTGTGAGAAGACAATGTCGTGAAAGGCATCGGCCAGACGCCCGGCACGTGTGGCCAGGATTTCGGCCAGCGGTCCGCCCTCGCCGTTGGGACGTACATGGCTGAGCGCGATGATGGCGCCCAGGACCAGACCGATCAGGATGTGCACCAGCACCCGTGCGGCTTCCTTTCCGGCCAGTTGCAGGGTCCCGGCATGGGTCTGCAACCACTGCATCGAGCTGGCGCGAAGATCATCCACGCTGCTCGGCAGGTGGTCGACCACCCATGGCGGTAGTTGCTGACGCGCCTTGTCCACCAGCGGCATCATATGCTGGCTCCAGAAGTCCCGCGGGTTGCCCAGTTCGGCGTGCAGGATCGAGACAGCGCCGAGCACCGCCAGGGTCAGCAGGCCCACCGTGAGTACAGCCAGGATGCTGACCACGATCCAGCGCGCTTGTGTACGGCTGCCGATCCAGCGCTTTTGCAGCCCGGCTGTGGCGAAGACAATCAACTCATAGACCAGCAGTCCTGCGAGCAGTGCCGGGAGCAGGTGCAGCCACAGCACCAGCAGCAGGCCGACTCCGGTCAACAGGTAACTGCTGATGGCCATGGCGCGGGATGGGGGCGAGAAAGGGGGCATGGCAGGGCGCAAGGAGGCGTGACCGGCAGTCTGTCAGTGCAATGCGCGGATGACCAGCCCTGCAGCACGCGCAACCGCTGTCACGCCCCTGTCGTACACTTTGCCGAAACTGTTCGGCTACGAACAAACGTCTTCCGGAGTCATGCATGAAGTTCGTCCTCCCACTGCTTTTCAGCCTGTTGCTTGGCGCGTGCGCGGTCCCGGCGACAAAATCGCCGCCGTCCGCCCCCGCC
>NZ_JAQIBU010000263.1 GCF_027858935.1 Oleiagrimonas sp.
ATCCGCAGCGGTGGCTGGTCGCTCATCGGGCGCATGCTGAAATACTGGAAGGCGATCCCGATCACGAATGCCGCCACGAAGTCCAGCGTCCAGCTGGCCGCGACTTCACTGCCGAACAGCGTCACGGGGACCAGGATCAGGCCGGATTCGACCAGCAGGTCCGCCAGCGTGCAGCCGCTGCCACAATGGCTGGCGGCCAGCGCGACGCTGCGCAGGCGGGACGGGGGGCGCTCGGTGTCCTCGCCGCGCGCCTCGGCCTCGCGTTGACCGCGCGCCGTGCGCAGGCGGCCCACATGCAGGTAGCCCCAGATCGCCAGTGGACCGGCATACAGCGCGGTCACCGGCCACACGATGTTCATGATGCCCATGCGCTGGCGATAGCCGCGCGCGATGTCGAACACGATCCACAGTGCGCACAGGACCGCGACCGAGAGTGATATCCAGGAGAGGAGCGTCAGCCATGCAGGCATGTGCTTTCCTTGGTTCGGATTGGATCCTCAGGGTAACGCGCAGCCCTTCAATGTGCGGTTAACCGCTCAGGCAGCCTTGCGCGCGCCCAGCGTGTCCAGCAGGTCGTGCGCGGTGCGCAGCCGCTCGCTCGCGCCGGGCAGGTCCAGATACACCTTCAACTTGTCCTGGCCATCGAGTTTGTATACGCGAGGCTGGGTCTGGATCAGATGCAGCAGCACGCGCGGGTCGATATCCGGTTGCTCGCGGAACACCAGGCGCCCACCAGTCGGGCCGAACTCCAGTTTGCGGATGCCCATGGGGGTGGCGCGCAGCTTCAGCTCGGCGACGGCGAACAACTGCTTGACTGGATCCGGCAGCAGCCCGAAACGGTCGACCATCTCCACCTGCAGCTCGCGCAGGGCATCGCCGTCGCGGGCGCTGGCAATGCGCTTGTACAGCGTCAGCCGGGTGTGCACATCGGGCAGGTAATCGTCGGGGATCAATGCTGGCAGGTGCAGCTCGACATCGGCCTCGTGGTCGGAGGTCAGGTCGAAATCGGGTACCTTGCCGCTGCGCAGGGCCTTGACCGCGCGCTCCAGCAGCTCGGTGTACAGGCCGAATCCGACCTGCTGGATCTGCCCGGACTGCTCGTCGCCGAGCAGCTCGCCGGCGCCGCGGATCTCCAGGTCATGCGTGGCCAGGGTGAAGCCGGCGCCCAGTTCCTCCAGTGAGGCCAGCGCCTCCAGACGCTTTTGCGCGTCGGCGCTGATGGCCTTGCGGTCGGGCACGATCAGGTAGGCGTAGGCGCGGTGATGCGAGCGGCCCACGCGCCCGCGCAGCTGGTGCAGCTGGGCCAGGCCGAAGCGATCGGCGCGGTCGATGACGATGGTGTTGGCGGTGGGAATGTCGATGCCGGTCTCGATGATGGTGGTGCACACCAGCACGTGGAAACGCTGGCGGTGGAAGTCCAGCATCACCTGTTCCAGCTCGCGTTCGGGCATCTGGCCGTGGGCGATGCGGATGCGCGCATCCGGCATCAGTGCTTCCAGTTCGCGCGCGGTGCGCTCGATGGAGTCGACGTTGTTGTGCAGGAAGTAGATCTGTCCGCCGCGCGCCAACTCGCGCTGGATCGCCTCGCGCACCATCGCCGGGTCGTATTCGCTGATCAGCGTCTTGACTGCCATGCGGTGCGCCGGCGGGGTGGCGATGATGGACAGGTCGCGCAGGCCGTTCATGGACATGTTCAGCGTGCGCGGGATCGGTGTGGCGGTCAGGGTCAGCAGGTCGACCTCGGCGCGCAGTTTCTTCAGTTGCTCCTTCTGGCGCACGCCGAAGCGCTGCTCCTCGTCGACGATGACCAGCCCAAGATCCTTGAACTTCACATCTGACTGCAACAGCTTGTGGGTGCCGATGATGATGTCCACCTGACCGTCGGCCAGGCTCTTCAATGCCGCGTCGACGTCCTTCTTCGAGCGGAAACGCGAGAGCACTTCCACGCGCATGGGCCAATCGGCGAAGCGGTCGGCGAAGTTCTGGTAGTGCTGCTGCGCGAGCAACGTGGTCGGCACCAGCACCGCGACCTGGCGTCCGGCGGCGGCGGTGACGAAGGCCGCGCGCAGGGCCACCTCGGTCTTGCCGAAGCCGACGTCGCCGCAGACCACGCGGTCCATCGGTCGCGGTGCCGCCAGGTCGTCCAGCACGGCTTCGATGGCGGTGCGCTGGTCGGGGGTCTCCTCGAATGGGAACCCGGCGGCGAAACCGGCGTACATGGCATGGTCGATGTCCAGCGCCGTACCCTGGCGCGCCTCGCGCTGGGCATAGATGGCCAGCAGTTCGGCGGCCACGTCGCGGACCTTTTCAGCCGCTTTCCTGCGCGCCTTCTCCCAGGTGTCGCCGCCCAGCGAATGCAGCGGTGCCAGTTCCGGCGTGGTGCCCGTGTAGCGGCTGACCAGGCCCAGTTGCGCCACGGGCACGTACAGCTTGGCCTGCTTGGCGTATTCGATCAGCAGGAACTCGCTGGGCGTGTCGCCCACGTCCAGCGAGGTCAGTCCACGATAGCGTCCGACGCCGTGATCGAGGTGCACGATCGGCGAGCCGATCTCCAGCTCGGTGAGGTCGCGGATGATGGTGTCCGGGTCACGCGTGCTGGTGCGTCGGCCGCGGCGATCCTGGCGCACGCGTTCGCCCAGCAGTTCGCGTTCGGTGATCACCGCGATGGGTGGATCGGTCAGGGCGAATCCCTGTTCCAGGGCGGCCACGGTGATGGAAAGCCTTGGAGGGTCGTCGTTGCCCGTCGTGTCCTGTTCCAGGAATGCTTTCCAGCTGTCCACCGGCTTGGGGTGAATGCCGACACCACCGAGCTGGTCATACAGCGCCTCGCGGCGACCGGCCGAGTCGGTGGCGATCAATACGCGCCCGGGGTAGGCCTCAAGGAAGTCCTTCAGGGCTTCGGCGGGGCGTTCGCCGCGCGCGTTGATCGGAAGCGAAGGCACGGGCTGTGTGCCGAGGTCGCGGGCATGCGCCTGGCCGCGGGGCACGATCTCCGCGCGCAGCGTGCGGTTGAGCCGCTCGCGCAGTTGCTCGGGGGGCAGGAACAGATCGGCGGGCGGCAGGATAGGACGCTCGATGTCGTGCGCGCGTTGCTCATGGCGTTCGCCGATCTGGGTCCAGAACTGCTCGGCAGACTCCAGCGCACGCTCGCCGAGCACGAAAAGGGCATGCTCGTCGAGATAGTCGAACAGCGTTTCGGTGTGCTCGAAGAACAGCGGCAGGTAGTACTCGATGCCTCCGGGCGTGACGCCCTGCTTGATGTCCTGGTAGACCGGGCAGCGGCGCACGTCGATCGGGAAGCGCTCGCGCAGGCGGTTGCGGAAATCGCGGATGGTGTGCTCGGTCAGCGGAAACTCACGTGCCGGAAGCATCTCGACCGACTCGACTTTCTGCGCCGACAGCTGGGTCTCCGGGTCGAAGCTGCGGATCGAGTCGATCTCCTCGTCGAACAGCTCGATGCGGTAGGGCTCGGCCGCGCCCATCGGGAAGATGTCGATCAGCGCGCCTCGCACCGCGAATTCACCCGGATCACCGACTTGCGGCACGTGCCGGTAACCGGCCGATCCCAGGCGTTGCTGTTCGGCGGCGATCTCCAGTTTCTGCCCGACATGGATCGACAATCCGCTGCCTGCCACGTAGTTGCGTGGCGCCAGGCGCTGCATCAGGGTGGCCACGGGTACCACCAGCACGCCACGTGTCACCGAGGGCAGGCGGTGCAGGGTGGCGATACGTCGCGAGATGATTTCCGGGTGCGGGCTGAAAAGATCGTAGGGCAGGGTTTCCCAGTCCGGGAAATGCAGTACCGGCAAGTCGCCGGCAAAGACCTCCAACTCCTGTTCAAGCTGGTGCGCGCGCAGGTTGTCGCGCGTGGCCACCACCACCAGGCCGTCATGTTTGCGCGCCGCTTCGGTGACTGCCAGCGCCATCGAGGCGCCGTCCGGCACGGCCCAATAGCTGCGCTGTTTTGGAGTGGATGGAAGGGGTGGCTGGATCAGGCTTGCGGGCATGTCGACACGGCACAGGGGCGCCAGGCCACTTTCGCAGCCAGCGCATCAGGAGAATAAGCCATTCTAGCAGCCGGAGGCGCGAGTTCCGTATTCAGTCCAGGGCAAGTGACATCAACTGCATGCCGGGATCGTCGTACAGCATGCGGTGCTTGAACCCAAGTTCCCGGCACAGATCCAGCATGGGGTTGTTCTGGGTCAGCACGTGCCCCCAGATTTCGTCGACGCCGCGGTGATTGCACTCGTCGATCAGCTGTTGCATCAGCAGGTGGCCGAGTCCACGACCGGTCCACGCACGTTCGACCAGGATCGCAAACTCGGCATGATTGGTGGTCTCATCGATGTGGATGCGGCTCACGCCCCGCAGCTCCTCCGGCTGTGCTTGCTCGTCCATCAGCACGAAGGCGGCCTCGTGCTCGTGATTGATATTGCACAGGCGTTGGGCCATCGGTTCGGGCAGTTCGCGCATGGACAACATGAAGCGCATGCGGACTTCCTCAGGGTCGAGGCGCGTGAAACAACGGCGGATGGCATCGACATCGGTCCCCTGAATCGGTCGAAGCAGGAGTTCTCGCCCGTCTTTCAGCGTGACCTGTTCACCGCATGCGCGGGAGGCAGCTTGCGACTCCTGGGCAAAACGCTTGTTGCTGCGCGGCGGCAGCGTTTCGGACTCGATCGGTGCCATGGGAACAGCTTCGTCATGCCGGGTATAGCTCATGCTCGTGGGTTCAGTTTGAGGTTCCCAACAGATTCTGTCCACCGTCCGTGGCGATATGTCCAAAGACCCGCCCGGCGTGCGGCATTGGCTACACTGGCGTTACTGCGGTTCAAGGTTTCCATGATGAGCGGACACGCCAACTCCCTGCGCGCCATCCTGCTGGCGCTGGGGGCCAACTTCTCGATCTTCGTGGCCAAGCTGGTGGCTGCGCTGGTGACCGGTTCTGGCGCGATGCTGGCCGAAGCCGTGCATTCGCTGGCGGACTGCGGCAATCAGATGCTGCTTCTTCTGGGGGTGCGGCAGGCGCGGCGTCCACCATCCGACGCCTATCCACTGGGCTGGGGACGGGCGCTGTATTTCTGGTCGTTCCTGGTGGCGATGCTGTTGTTCAGTGTCGGCGGCATGTTCTCGATCTACGAGGGCATCCACAAGCTGTATGCGCCTGAACCGCTGAAGTGGCCGTGGCTGGCCATCGGCGTACTGCTTTTCAGCATTCTGGTCGAGGGGGTGTCGATGCATGGATGCCTGCGGGAGGTCAACAAGGAGCGTGCCGGTCGCAGCCTGTGGCGCTGGTTTCGTGAAAGTCGTTCCAGCGAGTTGCTGGTGATCTTCGGTGAGGACTTTGCCGCACTGGTTGGCCTGGTTCTGGCGCTTGCCGCGCTGCTGGCGACAGTGCTGACCGGCAACCTGGTCTTTGATGCACTCGGCACCCTGGCGATCGGCGCGCTGTTGGTATTGGTGGCGATGGCACTGGCTGCGCAGGTCAAGGCGCTGCTGATCGGCCAGGGGGTCGAGGAGAGTCGTCGCAAGGCGATGCTGGATTTCCTGCAGCAGCGTCCGGAGATCGAGCATGTGTTCAATCTGCTGACCATGCACATGGGACCGGACGTCATGGTTGCGATCAAGGCGCGCATGCGGCGCATGGATTCCGGGCACGCCATGGTGGGCGCGATCAATACCGTGGAGCGCGAGTTTCGTGCGCAGTTCGGGGAGGTGCGCTGGAGCTTCTTCGAGCCGGATGTGGAGGACTGATGCCGTCGCGAGGTGGACTCAGTGCACCCCGATGCCCACGCCGCCGCCACGGTAGCCGCCGCTGCCGAAGCCGACGCCCAGTCCGAAGCTGACATGCGGGTGTCCACTGCGCATTTCTTCTGCAGTCCAGGCGTGATGCCGGATCACCGAGACCAACGGGAACACGTAGGGCGCCTTGCCCACGGTGCTCGAACGCACGCCGTTGATGTGTCCGCTGAAGGTCATCGGGCTTCCTGGCGGATAGTCCAGAGGCTCGACGTAGCCAGGCATCATGGCAATAAAGCGACCGATACCCTTGTCCTTGCCCAGCCGGGGCCGCTGGGAGCTGTCCAGCGGATAGGCGAGCATCTCGATTTCGCTGTGATCGCTGAAGTTGCTGACCTTGACCACCGTCCCGCCCCAGATGACCGGCGCGTTCTGGAAGCGCTCGGGGGTCCGCGCCACCTGACCCGGCGTGGCCTTCACCGTGTCCGGCGAGGTTTTGTAGATCGGTGCGGGTGCACACCCGAGCAGCGATGCAAGCAGGGCCGCTGCAGCCAGGTGCATGACGATGTGCGTGGCGCTCTTGGACATGACGTGATTCCGGGGCGTTAATTGCGTTTCCAGCTTAGCCATTGCGCGCTGAACGGCAAGTGCCGTGGGCGTTCATGGGCGTGCTTCGGTCTTCAGCCATTGCAGGCGACTTTTGCCGGTGCCGGGCGAGGTTGCCAGGGTGCGCGCCAGCAGCGGCAACAGTTCAGCCAGGCGATGGTCGAGTTTCCAGGGCGGGTTGAGGATAGCCATGCCGGCGCCGTTCAGGCGTCTGGGCACGGTGTCGGACTGCACCAGCAGCTCGACATCCAGCACCGTGCGGGCCGGGCAGTCGTGCAGCCAGCGGCGGAACGGCTGCACGTCGCGCGCCAGCTTGATCGGGTACCAGATTGCATAAACCCCCTTGGGCCATCGCTGCATGCCTGCTTCCACCGCCGTACGGATGTGCTTGAACTCCTGATCCTGGGCTTCGAATGGGGGATCGATCAGCACCAGCCCGCGGCGTTCGCGCGGCGGCAACAGGGCTTTCAGCGCGGCATAGCCGTCGCGCTGGTGCACATGGATGCGCGGGTCATTGCGTACCAGCGCACGCAGGATCGTGGCTTCCTCCGGATGCAGCTCGCACAGCTGCGCGCAATCGTTCTCGCGCAGCAGCGCGGCGGCCAGTCGCGGCGAGCCGGGGTAGAACCCGGGCTCCTCTGCTTCGACCAGTGCAAGATAGCGAGCCAGCAGCGCCGATTCTGCGGATTTTCCGCGCACGCGCGCTATGCCCTGGTCGGCCTCGGCGGTCTTGCGCGCGGCTTCGCAGGCCAGGTCGTAGCGGCCCGCGCCGGCATGGGTGTCGATGTAGCACAACGGCTTGGACTTGGCCTTGAGTGCCTCAAGCAGTGCGACCAGCACGCAATGCTTGAAGACATCGGCAAAGTTGCCGGCGTGGTAGGCGTGGCGGTAGTTCATGCGCGGGTCCTGGGACAGGGCGGGCAGTATAGGCATATCGACACCGGCGCATGCAGCCCGATCAATGCCCTTGGATGCAGGCTGGTGTGCGATGCATGCGAGAAACGCTATCAGCCCCCCTTGCTGCGACCGTGGCGCACCGCTGCGCCAGCATGATGCGGGTACCGGTGGCATTCGGTTCGCGGTGCGGCACGAATGGTTCTAGAGTAGACCGTCATGCATGGAGTACCCACATGAAATTCATCAAGAAGCTACTCATCCTGATCGTGTTGATCGTGGTCGCTTGCGGTGCCTGGGTCTGGTCCGGCGCGTACAACATCGGCGCCGATGCGCCGCACTGGGCATTGACGAAAAAGGTGATCAGCGTGCTGCGTGATCGTTCCATCGCGACACGGGCAGATGAGGTCAAGGTGCCGGACAATCTTGATGATCCGGCCCTGCTGGCCGAGGGCGCCGCGCATTACCACGAGATGTGTACCGGTTGTCACCTGGCCCCGGGGATGGGCGACACGGAGATCCGCCAGGGCCTGTATCCCAAGCCGCCGAACCTGACGCATTTCGCGCCGGACCCGGCCGAGGCCTTCTGGATCATCAAGCACGGCATCAAGATGACGGCCATGCCGGCCTGGGGCAAGACGCATGACGACCAGAAGATCTGGGCCATGGTCGCCTACCTGCAAAAGCAGCCGCACATGAGCGTGGAGCGTTATCGCCAGCTGTACGCGGCGGGGGATGCGGCCGAGGCGGGAGAGCACGATCATGCCGGACCCGCGCATGCGTCCACAGGATCATCAGCCGCGGCAGCGGCCACGGCCGCAACACAGGTGCCGGTGCCAGCACATGCGGACACTTCGGCAGTGCCGGCTTCACCGGCAGGATCGGCTTCTGCGCCTGCACCGGCAGGCTCAGCTGGTGCCTGAATCCGTCTCGCTGCGCAGGTCGCGCAGCACCTCGCCGGCCTCGCGCAGGACCAGCAGGCCGACGAGGATGCCGATCACCAGATCCGGCAGGTGCGAGCCCAGCGCCAGCACCAGGATGCCGGAGGCGATCACGCCCAGGTTGGCGAGCACGTCGGCGCGCGTGCACAGCCACGCCGCGCGCAGGTGGATCTCGCCGCTTTTGAAGGGTTTCATGACCACGGTCAGCAGCGTGACATTGACCGCAAGGGAAAGGCAGGCGACGCCGATCATGGCCCATCCATAGGGCATGGCGCCGCCGTTCCAGCGTGCCACGGAGCTCACGATCACCAGCATGCCGAGCACTCCGATCACGCCACCGTTGAACAGGGCTGCCTTGCGCTTGAACCCGATGCCCCGCGAGATCGCCAGCAGGCTGATGCCGTAACCGCCGGCGTCGGCCAGCATGTCCAGTGCATCGGCGGTCAGGCCCGAGGAGTGTGCCAGCAGGCCGGCAACGATGCCTATCACGAACATGGCCGCATTCAGGACCAGTGCGATGACGAGTGCGCGGTGCTGTAGATGGTCCCGGGGCGGCTCCGTTTCGCAGCCGCATTCAGACATGCTGGCAACCTCGCCCCACCTCTCCATGGCCTGCATGGTCCATCTGCAAGGTGGTATGTGCGATGTCGTAGGCTTGTTGCAGCATGGCCTCGATCTCGCGTCGCTTGTCGTGGCAATCGTCCTCGTTTCGAACGAA